>NZ_JBEXIL010000044.1:0-50998 GCF_040608555.1 Micromonospora sp. NPDC005172 | reverse complement strand
GCACTCGATCCATACCCGTCTACCGACCGAATCACCCTCATCGATCGGACCGGCTGTGCGACACACCCGCCCAACCCACAAACCAAACGCGCTCTCAGTCGTCAGTAATTGGATAGCCCAGACACAGGCCGAACGGACCCGAGCCGAAACGGAGCTGCACGCAGGGAACTCCGCCGCACCACGCCGGATGACCCAGGCAGAGATCACCACGCTGGTCGAGGCCCTTGGAAACAAGGTCACCGTGCTCCGCGACGCGGACCCCGCCGACAAAACCGAGGTCTACCGCCAGTTGGGCCTACGGCTGACATACCACCCGGAAGCGCAAACGGTGCACGCTGAAACCGATCTCAGCGCGCACCGTGGGCCTATGGGTTGTGTCCGAGGGGGGATTCGAACTCTTGTACGTATCACCTGTGCTCCACTAGGAGTGCACATGCTTATAGATTACGTCACGGTCAGGGTTGACTCAACCTCGCACGCTCATTACCGCGCGTAAGCATGAATCGCAGCTAGGACGCGTCGGGTCCGACGCTTGCCAGCCAACTCGCTCGGCCATCGACTGACCGAAATGAACGTGCAGCCATCAAGCGGGAGCCCTCCGTCGTGGGTCCTGGTGAGTTTCAGTCCGTCGGCGTTGACGGCAACCCGCATCGCTCGCGTCCCTCGCTAGTGAGTACACGAGTTTCACCGCCTTCGTCGAACTCTCAAATTCACCACAACCTCGCGCAGCGCCAGAGAATCCAGCGCCGATCAGCGCGATGCAACGCGGCGCTTCTGCAACGCGCGGATCTGCGCTCGCACCGCCACGGCGAAGGTCTGGATCCGGTTGAGTCACCCGACCGCTGCGGTAGACAGTCACGGCGACGCCAGTACCATGACAAATCACCCCTCTTGACCCTGCGCACTCCGATCGATACTTTCCGTGCATGACTCCACATGCGTTGCCCCTGAGTAGAGGGGACCGCGATCGGGCCTCGGGCAGCATCCGCTCAAGGCTCCCCCGCGCATCAGCCCTGAAGCGTTACAGCGAATGCAGTGGCAGAACCCCTCTGGACGCCGATCGGTGCCGGGAGCGTCCGTCACGGGAGGTCGCCCCCCTTGGCCCACTGTGACGTCTGTTGTCTGCGTCTGAAGCTCACGAAGATCAAGACTTTGCCGAAGCATTACGGTGAAGAGACGTACGGCTTGTTCAGCTACGGCGCCCAGAAGGAATGCAATGGCTCGGGAACGACTCGTCACACTGCGGATCGTGATATTCCAAGGCAGTGCAGGCGCCCACGCAGTCGTCAGATCTGTCCATCCTGCCGTCGCACGTCTCTGACGCTGAACAGGAACGGCAGATTCCCGAAGCACCTCTCCCCCGACGGCACCAGCTGTTCCATGTCCGAGGCGAACAACCGCAGATAGGATTCTGAGCAAGCGCCGCGCGTGACGGTGACGTTTCACGCGCTCTCGGCGGACAGGTGAGAATCCTGCTCAGAGGCCTGAGCCAGAGGAAGTGATCAGGTTGACCGCCGTGCTGCGATGTGATTCCGAATTATCCGAAAAGTTCGCGGATAACTCCCATTGCTCGTGGCGAGATCGCTTCGTCGGGGTAAAAGTCGGCGCACAGACGTTTAGCGTCGTCCACCGTCGTTACCTTGGCCAGCGCCGCCAGGGCGCGGAGGTCGTCCACGTCGCGGGTTCGCGCCGCGAGCGCTTTCATCGCGAAGATGTGCTCCGGGGAGGCGGCCATCACGCGCAGGCCAGGGTGGTCGAAGACGCGCCGCTTGCCCGGGTCGTCCTTGCCGGATACATACACGCTGGCCTGCTCGTTGAGCCACCACGGCGGTAGGCCCAGTTCGTCGGCCACTGCACGCGCCTCATCGAGGACGACTCCGTGCGGGACGAACATCGCGTCGACGTCCCTGGTCACCCGTTTGGCGTCGTAGGCGAGCGCCATCGCGGCACCACCCACAATGAAGATGTCGGCGACGACTCCGCGGCGGGTAAGCCGGTCGCCCAGGTGAGTGAACGCGCGTTCGAGTTCCGCGCGCCCCATGAGGACGCCGTCTGATCCGCTCACGCCGCAGCCAAGTCGTGCACGGACAGGTACACACCATGCTTCCGGAATGCCGCCGGTGCCCAGGCCAGGGCGTCGGCCCGGTGGATGGCCAGTTCGGCCGGAAACCATGCCCGGCGCAGCACACGCGCGTCAACCCACCCGGGCGGGGCAAGATCTGCCTGAGCTAGCAGGTGCTCCGCGAGCGCGGCAAGCAGCGCGTCCCACCGTGGGTCCCCGGTCAGCCCGGGCTCATCGGTTAACAGGTCGATCCTGGTGTCGGCGGGTTCCCAGCGGTACTCCTCCAGAAACTCCCATACGAGCTTCCAGCGAGTCTGGTCGGTGTCCGCGGATGCCAGATGGGTGGCCAACCTGGCCAGACTCATCGGTTCGTAGCTGGTACCCATCGGGCAAGCCTCACCTTCGAGCCGACGGCTTCATCCGATGCAAAGACTATCGCGGCGCCGCCCCGCGAACACCGAAGAGGTGAGGTGGCGACGGGTGCCCGATTTGGGGCCGCGCCTCTGCTCGGACCGATCACTCCTGCTGCGCGCACGGCATCACCCTTGTGATCTTGGTTGAAGGCAGCGCAGTCTGTAACGTTGCCTGTCAACTAACACACGGTGCATGCGAGCGTGACTCTCAGTCAGGATGCGATCGAGAAGACGACGAAGTTGGTCTAGTTTCTCGCTGAAGTGACAGCCGCAGTCGAACGGGACCCAGTGTGTGACATTCTGGAAGACCCGGACGCGCCTGATCCCCTCATCTGGCTCGATGCCCTACCGCGGGGCGTTCAGTGGATGGCTACGTAGTCAGTGAGCAGGACTTCGTCGCCACCCAGACCATCCGCTCCCACCGCAGCGCCCACGACGGCACCACCCGCCGCTACCTGTTCACCGGCCTACTGCGCTGCGGACCATGCGGCCGAAGATTGGAATCCCACTGGATCAACCAACGCCCCGGCTACCGATGCCGCCACGGCCACACCAGCACCCAACAGCCCACCGACCGCCGACCGCCGACGCAAGATCCTCTACCTCAAGGGAAGACCACATCATCGCCAGACTCACCGACCATCCCCGCCTCCCCGGCGGCATCCAGACTCCACATGACCTGGTCGCACTCCTGCACAAGAGAAAGATCACCATCGTCTGCGACCAGGAGCATTGCACACTAACCACGGAAAGATCCGCGCAGGTCAACCTGCGCGGATCATGATCAATATGTGGTAATGATGTGTCCGAGGGGGGACTTGAACCCCCACGCCCTATACGGGCACTAGCACCTCAAGCTAGCGCGTCTGCCATTCCGCCACCCGGACTTGCTCGTCCAGCCTACCTCGCCGACCCAGATGATCTTGCATCCGAAGGCCGGCCCAGCGGGCCGCACGGGGAGTTACTCTACACGGCGCTCGTGGATCATGCACATCACCCTCCCGCCGCTGCTCACGCCACCACCCAGGGTCACCACGGCCAGCTTGAGGGCAGGCCCGGGTAGCGTCGGCGGCCCCGTGACGGCAGCATTGCCCTGTGTCCCAACCCTCTCCTCTGGCTCCCGTACAGCAACGGGCCCTTGCGCTGCGCGCGGCGGGTGACCACGACGCCGCCCGGCAGTTGCTCGCGGACGCTGTCGGGTCCGCCCGTCCGCCGTACGGCGAGGACCACCCCGAGACGTTGCACACCGCGCACCTGCTGGCCCGCCTGCACCGCGAGGCGGACGACCCGCTCGCCGCCCGCCGGGTGCTCGAGGAGGCCTTCGCGGCGGGCGAGCGGCGCTGGGACCATTCCGAGCCGACGATGCTCGCGCTCGCCTTCGAACTGGCGGAGGTCGCCGAGGAACTGGGTAACAGGCACGAGGCCCGCCGCAACTACACCCGGGTCGCCAGCGCCGGGCCCGCCGTGCTCGGCGAGCATCACCCCGCCGTACGCGCCGCCCGTGCGTACCTCGGCGAGGCCAGCCCCGCTCCGCAGCGGTCGCCCGTTGGGCCGTCGACCCCCACCTCCGACGCCTCGCCGATCGACTCCGGGGCCCGGTCGGCGCTGTCCGGCCCGACGCTGTCCCTGGCGACCCTGGCCGCGATGCGACCGGCCGCCGGCGGCCAGCCGACCCCCGCGTCACCCTGGGCGCCGCAGCCTCCCCCGGCCCCGACCGGTCCGACGCCGCCCGCGGCCGCCGTCCCTCCTGTGCCTGCCACACCGCCGATGCCTGCCACACCGCCGGTGCCGCCGCGCCAGCGAGTCGAGCAGCCGGCGCCATCGCCCCGGCCGGCGGCCGTGCCAGCACCCCGGGCCGCCGTCCAGCCCACGCCGCACGTCCGGCAACAGCCTCCCCCCGCGCCGCCGCGTCAGCGCACGGACCACGAGCCGATGCGACCGGCCGCCAACCCGCCGCAGACACCGCCGACCACCACGCCGCACACCAGCTCCGCACCGCACCGCACCGTGCACCGGCATAGCGCGCCGTCCATAGGCGCACCACCCGCCGACGCGCACCGGCTCACCGCGCCGACCCCCGCCGCGCCGCCCACCAGCCCGACGCCGGCGCCGCGGTGGGACAACCCCACGATTCAGGTACGACAGATCGAGCCCCTTCTGGCCGAGGAGGCGGCTCGGATCGCAGCGGCCGGAGCGAGCGGCGCAGCCGTCCCGGTGGAGGGACCGACCCCGACGGCGTCCGGTCCGGCGGCCAGTCCCACGCACCCCGTGCTCGGCCCGACGCCCGGGGCGCCGCCGCAGCCGATCTCCGGACCGCCGCTGCCTTCGGCGCCACCCTCCGGGCCAGCCATGCAGCCGAGACGCCCGGTGTCCGCTCCACCCGGCTACGACCACCCCGTCTCCGGACCACCCGCCCGATCCCACCCGGTATCCGGGCCTCCCGCCAACCCCGTATCGGGACCGCCAGGTCAGGCATTCCCGGTATCCCGACCTGCCGCCAACCCCGTGTCCGGCCCGCCGGCCCAGGCGATCCCCGTGTCCCGACCTACCGCCAACCCCGCGTCCGGCCCGCCGGCCCAGGCGATCCCCGTGTCCGGCCCGCCGCATCCCGTCTCCGGACCACCAGCCCAGGCGTTCCCCGTCTCCGGACCACCGGCACAGGCGTTCCCCGTCTCCGGCCCGCCGCACCCCGTCTCCGGCCCACCGGCACAGGCATTCCCCGTGTCCGGACCGCCCGGCCTGCCCGTGTCGGCACCACCCGGGCAGAGCCAGCCCGTATCCGGACCGCCCGGCTACCCCTCCCCCGTGTCCGCACCGCCCGGCCACAGTCAGCCGGTGTCGGCGCCTCCGGTCAGCGCACCGCCGTGGGGACTGACCGCCCCGCCTTGGAGCAGCAGCGCGCCGCCACAACCGATGCCAACGTCCGGCGGTGCCGCCGTGGAGCCGACGGACACACGGACCACACCGGTCGCCGAGACCGCGGCGGGTCCGGGGGCCATCGTGGACGGGCAGGCGACCCTGAGCGGGCCGGCGAGCGTGTCCGAGACGCCCGTGCCGGGCAGCGAGAGCACTGCCGCGCGATCGGCCGTGCACAGCGAGCCGTCGGGGTTCGCCTCCGCGTCGACGGAGGTGTTCCCGGCCGTCGGGCCGGAAACCCCCCGGCCCGGAAGAGCTGACCCCGGCGAGCCGGTTATGGCGGCAGCCGGCTCCACCTGGGGACCGGGCCTCGGCCCGGCCGCTACGACGTCCACCACCCCGGTTTCGGGCGGGCACGACGGTCCACCACCGGTCGGGAGTGGATACGGCAACCCGGCGACGGTCGCGGGTGGACCGGGCAATCCTGCGTCGACCCCGGTGGACGACCTGATGCCGGGGCCGGTCGCGCCGTACCGACCGCTGGTCGCGCCCGTGTATCCGCCCGCTCAGCAGTACCCGGGGCAGCATGCCCCGCCGAGCCACGAGGTGTACCCGGGCCAGTACTACGCGCCGGAGGCGTACACCGACGGAGGTGGCTCGACGGGCCGCAACCGGGCGACGGTGATCGGCGCGGCGGTGGCCGCGGGGGTTGCCCTGGTCGCGGTCGCCGGGCTGGGTGCGGTGGTGTTGAGCCGCGACGACACGCCGCCTCCGCCGTCCGGTACGCCCGTGACGGCGGCGCCGGCGGCGACCGGTCCCCCTCCCGGTGACCTGAAGCTCCGCGACGACGTCGTGACGATCACGCTGAGCTGGACGGACCCGTCCGGCGGCGCGGTGCCGTTCATGGTCGCGGGTGGGCGGGCCGGCTCGGCGCTCGGTGTGATGGCCACCGTGGAGCCGGGGCGGACCAGCCACACGGTCAACGGGCTCAGCTCTCGGGTGGACTACTGCTTCACGGTGCTGGCCGTCTACTCCACCGACAGCTTCGCCACCTCGGGTCAGGTCTGCACGGACCGCGAGCGGTCCACGCCGCCGAGCTGACCGTCACGGGAGCACTGTCGCGCGGACGACGCGAACGGTCCACGCTTTCGCGCTGGCCGACGTCGGATTGACGATTGTGGAGCTGAGCTGGGCGTCCACCGCGCACGCTCGGTATCCACAGGGGTGACGGTGCGGGTTCCCCCGTTCCCGGCCGGGCCATATGATGGCACCCGGCTCAGGGGAGGGGTCGCCGCGAGGCGTACGCCACCTGCCACGACTCAGGGAAGGCAGCCGGCTGTGGCCAGCATCGACGACGCCGAGCGGACCGACGCCCCCCGTTCCCGGTCCCGACTGCGCGGCGGGCTGGTGACGGTCGGCACGGTCACCGCGCTGCTGGCCGCCATGGGGCTGACCGTCCTGGGGTTGGGCGCGGCGGACAACGCGGTGGCCAACTACGACGCGAGTTCCTGGCTGTGGAGCGGGGTGCGCAGCGAGCTGGCCCGGGTCAACGGGGTGACGGCCCGGGTGGACACCCGCACCGAGATTCCGGGTGCCCGTCGGCACCCGATGCAGGTCGCCCAGACCGATCGGCTGCTGATCCTGCGGGACCTGCAGACCGGGCAGATCAGTTCACTGGATCTGGCGACGTTGCAGCTCACGGCGACCACGCCGACCACGCCCGGTCTGGGTGTGAGCGTGGCCCTGCACGAGGACGCGGCGTTCGTCGTCGACGCGGTGCAGGGCATCGTGCGGCAGCTCGACCCCCGGTCGTTGAGCCCGGTGGGTGAGCCGGTGCGCTATCCGCCGGGCATCACCGGCGGCGCGTTCGACGGTGAGGGCCGGCTCTGGATCGCGGTGCCCAGCGAGGGCACGGTCTCGGCGGTCACCGCCGCGAAGCTGCCGTCCGTGCCGGCCTCGGCCGCGCCCGCCGGCGCTGGGATCAGCCCGGAGCGGGTCGAGACGTACGACGTCGCCGACCCCAGCCACGATCTGGGGGTCTCCACCCTGGACGACGGCGTGGCGATCCTGGACCGGACGGCAGGCCGGCTTCTGCGGGTGCAGCGCGGCGAGGTACGTCCGACGCCGTTGACGCTGCCCGGCCCGGCGGCGTTGCCGGCCCGCACCTCCGGACCGCGGGTGCCGGTGACGGTGCCCGCCGAGCGGCGCGTGCTGGTGGTGGGTGACGTCGGTGAAGAGCGGGCGTTCACGGTGCCGGGCGACGGCGACCGGCTGAGCCCGGCGGTGGCGTGGGCCGACCGGTTCTACTGTGCCGACGAGACCACCGGCACCATCTACTCCTTCGACGCGGGCGGCCAGTTGGTCGACACCATCAAGGGCAAGGCGAACGGCCCGTTGGAGATGGAGGTCCGCGAGAACCACCTCTTCATCAACTCGCCCGACTCGGCGACGGCCCGGGTGGTGGACGACAAGCACCAGGTCCGCGAGGTCGACAAGTACGCCAACGACGTGTTGGGCGGCGACCCGCCGCCGGCGCCCCCGCCGCCGCCCCCGCCGAAGAAGCCCCGGGTGAGCAAGCCGAGCGCGCCGCGCAGCGTCACGGCAGCCGCCGGCAACGCCCAGGCCCGGGTGAGTTGGCGGCCCGCCGCCGCGAACGGCGCGGAGATCATCAAGTACGTCGTAGAGGGTGCCGGCCAGCGCCTGGAGGTGGGCGCCAACCAGCGTTCGGTGGAGGTCAAGGGGCTGACCAACGGCGAGACGTACCGTTTCGCGGTGCACGCCGTGAACGCCAAGGGGGACGGGCCGCCGCGCAGCAGCAACCCGGTCACCCCGACCGCCGCGGTGCCCGATCCGCCGGCCAGCATCACGGCGCAGGAGCGGCCGGACGGCACGGTGGTGGTGAAGTGGCCGGCCGCGAACGCGCAGGGCAACAAGATCGTCAAGTACGCGGTGACGGCCACGTCGGCGGGGACGAACGCGCCGGCCGGCGAGTCGACGAAGACCGAGCTGGTGGTGCCGGCCGGTGAGTTGGAGTTCGGCACCCAGTACGCGTTCACCGTCGTGGCGGTCAACGACAAGGGCGCTGGCTCGGCGGCGTCGCCGGTCAGCAACACGGTGGTGCCGTTCGCGGCACCGGGTCGGCCGCTCGACCTGCAGGCCGGCACGGTCGCCGACCAGCCGGGCGCGGTCACGGTGCAGTGGTCGCCGGCGGAGGCGAACGGCCGGCCGGTGACGAAGTACCAGGTGGACGTCGGTGGCCGGACCAGCGAGGTCACCGAGACGCGCACCACCGTCACCGGGCTGGGCAACGGCCAGAACGTCACGGTGAAGGTGAAGGCGGTCAACGAGGCCGGACCGGGTCCGGAGGCCACCGCCACGGCCCGTACGGTCGCGGCGCCCCGGGTCACGGTCACCGGTTCGTCGGCGACGGCCACGTCGGCGACCGTCACGTTCACCGTGGACGCGGGCGGCGGCAGGGCCACCTGCTCGCTGAGCACGTCGGGTGAGCCGGCGAAGGCCGGGGCGTGTTCCAGCATCACGATGTCGGGTCTGACGCCGGGGACGGCGTACACGTTCACGGTGACGGCGACCAACGCCGCCGGCAAGGGCACCGCGCAGCGGGCGGACAGCACCGAGCCGCTGTACGGGATCGCGACGTGCAACAACGGTCCGGACGGTGACCAGCGGACGTACTGCAACAAGGAGGTCGACGGCCGCAACGGCAACGAGATCTTCTCGGTGACCCGGCAGGACAACGACAAACAGGAGGGCTGGGCGAAGCCCGGCACTCGTCTGAAGGCGTACTGCAAGAAGTCCGGTGAGGACGTCGACTCCTGGATCTACAACGACCAGAAGCGCAGCACCTGGTGGGTGCAGGTCGAGTACAGCGGGAAGAACTACATCCCGTGGGCCTGGCTCAACCTGGAGGGCGGCGACAACATCAACGTCCTGCCCACCTGCTGAACCACCAGCCGAGGAGCACCGCCGACCGTGAACACCCACGAGCCGCTCACCCAGCCGGAGGTGCAGGGCTTCGCCGCCCTGGCCGCCCGGTTGGCCGAGAACGTCAACGCGGTGGTGCTCGGCAAGCCGCAGGTGGTGCGGCTGGCGCTGACGGCGCTGTTCGCCCAGGGGCACGTGCTGCTGGAGGACGTGCCGGGGGTCGGTAAGACGACCCTGGCGCGGGCCATCGCCGCGACCGTCAAGGGTCAGTGGCGACGTATCCAGTTCACGCCCGACCTGCTGCCCTCGGACGTGTCCGGCGTGACGATCTTCAACCAGGCGAGCAGGGAGTTCGAGTTCCATCCGGGCCCGGTGTTCGCCAACATCGTGATCGCCGACGAGATCAACCGGGCGTCGCCGAAGACCCAGTCGGCGCTGCTGGAGGTGATGGAGGAGCACACCGTCACCGTGGACGGGGTCCGGCATCCGGTGCCGGCGCCGTTCCTCGTGGTCGCGACGCAGAACCCGGTGGAGATGGACGGCACCTACCGGCTGCCCGAGGCGCAGCTCGACCGTTTCCTGGTGAAGCTGTCCGTCGGCTACCCGGACGAGGCGGTCGAGGTGGAGGTGCTGCGCGGGGCGACGGTCCGCTCCCCCGAGGCGCTCGCCCCGATCACCGACACGGCGACCGTCGGGGAGATGGTCCGGATGGCGCGGCGGGTGCACATCGCCGAGCCGCTCTACGCGTACGCGGTCCGGCTGGCCGCCGCGACCCGTACCCATCCGCAGGTACGCGTCGGGGTCAGCCCTCGGGGTGTGATCGCGTTGACGCGGGCGGCGTGTGCGTACGCGCTGATCGACGGGCGGGGCTGGATCATGCCGGAGGACCTGAAGGCGCTCGTCGAACCGGTGTTCGCGCACCGGCTGCTGTTGACCCCGGACGCGCAGGTGCGCGGGGTGACCGCCGCGGAGGTGCTGCGCCAGGCCGTCGCCTCGGTGCCGGTGCCGCTGCCGTCGGGGCAGCCCGCCCCGGTGCAGGGCTGACCGGCGGCAACGCCATGGGGATCACCGCCCGCGGGGTCGGGCTGCTCGTCGCCGCCGCCGTGTTGCTGGGGGCGGGTTTCCACTTCGCGTACCCAGAGTTGACGTTGCTGGGCGCGGCGGCCGGCGCGGCCGTCGGCTACGCGGCGCTGACGGCGGCCTGGCGGCCCCGGCTGGTGGTCGCCCGACGGGCCGATCCGGACCGGGTGGCGCGCGGGGAGCCGGCGAGCATGACGTTGACGGTCCGCAACGCCGGCCGGCTGCGTTCGGCGAACCTGCTGGCCGAGGACCGGTGCGGGAGCCGCGCGGTGCCGGTGCCACTGCTGCGCCTGCGTCCGGGTCGAGACACCGAGGTCCGCTACGACGTGCCGACCGATCGCCGTGGGGTGGTGGCGGTCGGTCCGCTGCGGGTGACCCGGCGCGACCCGCTGGGCCTGGTGGCGCTCGCCCGCCCGTACGGGGAGACGGCCCCGGTCTGGGTGCACCCCCGGATCCACCCGCTGTCGGCGGTGCCGACGGGCGCGGGGCGCAGCCTCGACGGCCGGGTGGACGGTACGCCGCACGGGTCGATCACGTTCGACTCGCTGCGGGAGTACGTGGTCGGCGACGATCTGCGGCGGGTGCACTGGCGCACGAGCGCCCGCGTCGGTGAGCTGATGGTGCGCGAGAACGTGGACACGAGCCTGCCCCGCCTGATCGTCCTTCTCGACAATCGCGCCGCCGCGCATCCGCACCGCTCCGGCGGGGTGTCGGAGTCGTTCGAGTCGGCGTGCGAGGCGGCGGCGTCGGTCGTGACGGCAGCGCTCCGCGCGGATCTGCCGGTGGTGCTGCTGCTGGTCGGCCCGGAGCACGGGGACGGCCGGGACGGCCCCGCCCTCGGGCCGCTGGACCGGCTCGCCGCCGCCGAGTTGTCCGACGAGGACGACGCGTTGCGCGGGGTCACCACCCGGCTGCGCCAGGACCGGCTCGGCGACACGTTGATCTTCCTGACCGGCCCCGGTGGGCGGGACGGGTTGGGGCACGTGGGCGCGCTGCGTGGCGCGTACCCGTCGGTGGTGGTCGGGGTGTTCGGCGCGACCGACCCGACTCCGGCGGGCACGGCGGGCCTGGTGGTGGTCGACGCGGCGGACGGCGCGCAGTTCGCCGCCGAGTGGGACGGGGTACGCCGGTGGTGACGGGCCTCGCGCCGCAGCAGGAGACGGCGGCCCCGCGACGGCCGGCGGCGGGCGGCCCGAGCGCCGCCGGGCGGGTGGTACGCGCGTTGCGGGCGGCCGTCGTGCCGCTGACGCTCGTCGTGCTCACCGCGCTCGCCGGGGTGGTGCTCGGCCGGGTGTACGCGGGCGACCTGCTGACCCGGCTGGTGATCGGCGCGGCGGTGGGCTCGGTGCTGGTCAGCGTGGCTGCCCGGCGGCTGCCGTCGTGGCTGGTGGCGCCGGTGTCGATGGCGGCGCTGGCCGGTTGGGCACTGTGGTCTCTGCGCCTGGCCGCCGCCCGCGCCGACCTGCCGGGCAGCCTGCTGGAGGTGAGCGCGGACGCGGCGCGCAACGGCATTCCCCGCCTGCTCACCGCGATGATCCCGGTGGAGCCCACGCCGGACACGGTGCTGGTGCCGGTGGTGGCGGCCTGGCTTGCCGGTCTGGCCGGGGCGGAGGTCGCGTTGCGCACCGGCCGGGTGCTGCTCGGCTACCTGCCGGCGGCGGGGCTGTACGCGGCGGCCCTCTACGTGGTCGGCCCGAACGCCGAACCGGCGATCGGGGCGACGGTGGCGTTCGTCGCGGTAGCGGCGGTCGGGCTGGCCGCTTCGACCGGCGGGTCACCGACCGGCGGCGATCCGGCGGCCGGCCTGGCCCCCGGGGTACGCGCGGCGGTGCGCCTCCGGCTGGCGGTGTCGGCGGCGCTCGGCGTCGCCCTGGTGATCGGTCTGGTCGCGCTGCTCGGTCCGGTGGTCGCCGACCAGGTCGACGGACGGCCGGTCGACCCGCGCCGGTACGTGGAGCCGCCGCAGGTGCAGACTCTCGACGAGAACCCGTTGATCCGGATCTCCGGGTGGACGCTGCACCCGGAGCAGAAGCTCCTCGACGTGGACACGGAGGACGCCGCCCCACCGGCCGAGGGCACGGACGCGGCCCACGGTCCGCGGATCCGGCTGGCGGTGCTCAGTGACTACGACGGGATCACCTGGCGGGTCGGCGCGACGTACCGCAACGCGGGGCGGATCCTGCCGGCCAGCGAGCCGGCCCGGGACAGCACGGTGGACACCGTCCGGCAGCAGATCACCGTGGCGGAGCTGACCGGGCGGCTGCTGCCGGCCGTGGCGACGCCCCGTGAGGTCAGCGGCGCGCGGGTGGCGTACGACCCGGCGACGGGGACGCTGATCCGGCCGGAGGGGCTGACGCCGGGGCTGCGGTACGAGGTGACGTCGGTCCGTGAGCGCCCCTCCAACAACCTGCTGGCCACCGCGAACGTGCCCGCCGGCGAGGAGGTGGCCCGGGTGCTGCGGGTCGCCGACGGGGTGCCGGACCCGATGCGCCGGCTGGCGACCCAGCTCGCCGAGGAGAACGGCGCCCCGTACGCGCGGGCGGCGGCGATCGAGCAGTTCCTGTCCGAGCACTACCGGGTGGTGGCCGACGCGCCGAGCGGGCACGCGTACCCGAATCTGGCTTTCTTCCTCTTCGGCCCGCGCAACGGTGGCGGGCAGCGGGGTACGTCGGAGCAGTTCGCGGCGGCGTTCGCGGTGCTCGGCCGACTCTCCGGGCTGCCGACGCGGGTGGTGGTCGGCTTTGAGTCCGGTGGTCAGGGGCCGGTGCGAGCCGGTGACGCGTACGCCTGGCCGGAGGTGCTGTTCGACGGGCTGGGTTGGGTGGCGTTCGAGCCGTTGCCCCGCCCGGAGAACGAGCCACGGCCGGTGGAGGAGGACTTCCGCCCGACACCTGACGACCCGCCGCCGTCGGAGGTGCCGGCGCCCACCCTGGAGCCGACCGCGTCGCCGGAGCCGGTGGCCGCTCCCGACGGGCCGCCCGCGCCCGGTGGCGTGTCCACGCCGGTGCTGGTGGCGGGCGGCAGCGGGTCTCTGCTGCTGGTCGTGGGGGCGCTGCTGCTCACCCTGCTGGCGATGCGCCGCTCGCTGACCCGCGACCGGCTGGTGCGGGGTGACCCCGGCCAGCGCATAGCGGGCGCCTGGCGGGAGGTGACCGACGCGTTGCGGTTGGCAGGCCGCCCGGCCGGCGACGACCTGGCGGCGACCGAGGTGGCCGGGCGGGCCCGACAGGCCCTCGTGGACGCCCGGAACCGGCGCACGGACGGTTCGCGGCCCGACACGGAGGCGGCGACCGATCCGGCTGTCGACGAGCTGGCGACGCTGCTCAACCAGGTGGGTTTCGCCCCCGGCACCGCGACGGACGACCAGGCGGCCCGTGCCGCCGAGGTCGCCACCGTCTACGTGACGACGTTGCGGTCGGCCCGCCCCTGGTGGCGTCGCCTGCTCTGGTCCGTGCACCCCGCTCCCCTGCGTCGCGCCCGCCGTTCGCAGAGGTGAGCAGGCGTTCGTCCATCCCCCTCGCGGGGGTGGCGCCGGCGGTGGTGCGGCTCCGCGTCACCCGGAGCGCCGCCGGAGGGCGGCGACGCGGCGGGCGTGGTCGACGGCCACGGCGATGACGAGCGGGCCCCAGGCGGCCATCGGCGCGTAGTACCGCAGCACCTCCCAGGTTGGCGTGGGATGGGCCGGTTCGTCGCGGCCGATCCCCACCCAGCCGCGCTGCACGACGTGGAATCTGCTGTTGAGCAGGAGGTACACGCAGATGGCGACGAGCGCCGAACCGCCGATCAGCGCGACGAGCACGACCGGGCGCGCGGGGATCGGGCGGCCTCCGAGTCGCGGCACCCAGTGCGGCAGCCGTCGTCCCCAGTCGTGCACCAGGCCGAGCGTCGACAGCGCCAGCCCCATCGAGAGGACGGACAGGAGGATCATGTACCACCCGGTGGCCGCGTCATCGGTGACCAGCAGGGACAGCCGCCAGACCGCGGACGGCAGGACACAGAGGGGTACGGCGTAGGCGGCCCAGACCGCCCACCGTGGCGGGTCGGCGGGCGAGGTGCGGTTCATGGGCGTGCTCCGATCGTGAACGGCCGGGGCCCCTGCGGCGCCGGCGGTGGGGTCTTCGCCGTGCCCGGCCGGGTGGCGAGCGCGTAGCCGATGGTGGTGACGGCCAGCGCCACCCCCCGCCGAGGAACACCAGCAGGGTGGCGGTCGTGGCCCACCCCTCGCGTACGTCCGGCCACCGCACCTCACCGCTGCGAAGTTGGCCGAGGAACACGGCGACGCTCAGCACGCAGTACGTGACGAGCGTGAGCGCCGCGATCCCGGCCGGGACCACCGCGAGCAGCCGGGGAACCGCTCGGCCACGCAGCCCTGGCACCCAGCGCGGGAACTGCTGGCCCCGCCGCTGTGCCAGCCCGAGGACGAGCAGGCCGGCGAGGCACCTCGAAGAGCAGATGCAACGCAAACGCGAGGATGGCGAGCAGCGCCGCCGCGACCCAGGTGACGGTGGACGCGGCGCGGCCAGGGGCCCGGATCGCGGCCAGCACGATCACCGCGAGCACGACTCCGGCGGCGACGGCTCCCCAACCCGCCCAGAACGGCAGTGTCCGCACCTGGTCCGCGCCGCATCCGCCGGACGGATCGACGAGTTGGGTGCGGTCGCAGGCGGTGTACGCCCACCGGCCGCCCGCGATCCAGGACAGCCGCAACGCCGCCTGGTGAGGACGAAGACGACGCAGGCGACGGCCCACCGACTCGCGGCGGACGAGGTAACACGACCAGAACCTGTCACGGATTCATGGTCTGCGCGGCCGTGCCTGCTTCTCCTCCCCGACGCAAGGGAACGCGCTCCCGCAGCAGGGGGATCGCCCCCGGCCTTCGCCGTCGCGGCCGATCGACTGTCTAGGACGACATCGTCGGTGCTCGCTCAGCTCGTCAGGCGGCGGACCAGTTTGCGCATGCCAGCCTGCCAGCCGTCCGGGTCCTCGGCGCGGCGGCGGGCGTAGTCGGCGACCTCGGGGTGCGGCAGGATCAGGAACCGCTCCTCGGCCAGCCCGGCGATGGTCGCGTCGGCCACCTGGTCCGGGGTGAGCACGGCACCGGACGCGGTGATCACCCGAGCGCCCAGGTGCCCCTCGGCGATACCGTCGGCGAGCATCGGGGTGTCCACCCCCTGCGGGCAGAGGGCGCTGACCCGGATGCCCCGGTCCCGGTAGGTGACGGCCAGCCACTCGGCGAAACCCACCGAGGCGTGCTTGGTGGCGGTGTACGCGGCGTCGCCCACCGCGGTCAGCACCCCAGCCGCGGAGCAGGTGTGCAGCAGGTGGCCGCCGCCGCGGACGAGCATGCCGGGCAGCACCGCACGGGCCGAGTAGACGTGGGCGAGCACGTTGACCCGCCACGCCCGGTCCCAGGCCGCGTCGTCGACCTCCACTCCCCCGCCGGTGGTGACCCCGGCGTTGGCGCAGAACAGGTCGATACGGCCGAAGCGGCGTTCGGTGTCGTCGACGAGCGACCGGACCTGGGCCTCGTCGGTGACGTCGAGCGCGGCGGCGTGCGCCACCGGGCCGATGCCCTCGGCCACGGCGTGCGCGGCGTCGGCGTCCAGGTCGGCGACGACCACGGCGGCCGCGCCCTCGGCGGAGAAGCGGCGCGACAGGGCCGCCCCGATACCACCGGCGCCCCCGGTGACCACCACGATCCGGTCGGTCAGATTCACGCGGACACTCCCACCGGCTCGGTGCCCAACTGGGCGATGAGAGTCGTCAGCGCGGCCACGCCGCCGGCGGTCACCTCCGGGGTGGGCAGCAGCGCGAGGATCGGCACGTCCACGCCCGCCTCGGCGTAGCGGCGCACCTGGGCACGGCACCCCTCGGGTGAGCCGTGCAGCACCAGCGCGTCGACCACCTCGTCCGGCACCGCCGCGCCCGCGCCGCGCCGGTCGCCGGCCGCCCACGCCTCCCACATCGGGGCGAGCGCCTCGCCCCGGCCGAGCCAGCGATGGAACTCGGCGTACGCCGGGACGGTCAGGTAGCTGGTGATCAGCCGGCGGCCGAGCGTACGGGCGTACGCGGCGTCCTCGGTGGGGCAGACGAAGATCCGTGCGGCGACCTCGAAGCCGGGGCGTCGCTCACCCAGCTCGGCGAGGGTCTGCGGCACGTCGTCGGCGCTGAGCCAGTTGAGGATGACGCCGTCGGCCTCGGCGCCGGCCAGTCGGAGCATCCCGGGGCGCAGCGCGGCGAGCAGGATCGGCGGCGGAACAGTCGGTGGGCGTTCGAGGGTGAACCGACGCACCGTGAAGGTGTCGTAGACCTCGTCCACCGTCTCGCCGCGCAGCGCGGCCCGCAGGAAACGCAGCACGTCGCGGGTACGCCGGAACGGCTCGTCGAACCGCAGAGCGTTCCAGTCCCGCACGAGCACCGGCGAGGACGCGCCGATGCCGAGCGCGAACCGGCCCGGGGCCGCCTCGGCCAGCGCTGCCGCGCTCATCGCGAGCAGACCCGGGCCGCGGGTGAAGACCGGAGTGATCGCGGTGCCCAGCCGTAGCTGCGGCTGCCACGCCGCGGCTAGGGCCAGCGGGGTGAACGCGTCGGTCCCGGCGACCTCGGACGACCACACGTCGGTGAACCCTGCGCCAGCGAGCGTCGCGTAGATCGCCTGGTGGTCGGCCAGTGGGACTCCACCCATCGGCACCGTCATGCCCCATCGATTCGTCACTGATCGATCGTGCCCGTTGACGGTACCCATGAGCAAGATCCCCTTAGTGGGCGTAATCGCCGGTTGGCCGCGCGGCCGTCGGCGGAGGTGTTACCACTGCGAGGTGGACCGGAGCACCGGCGCAGGCCGCTGACCATGGGTTCCAGGGCGGCAGGACACCTGGAGCCGGTCCCGGCGGCGGCCGCGCCCGGTCGGGCGACGTTCCTGGAACTCTTCTTCGACCTGGTGTACGTCTTCGCGCTCACCCGCATCTCCGCCCGGGCGTTCGAGGATCTGAGCAGGGAGCCGGCCCGCGACCACGCCGCTGCGGCGATCACCGGCAGCGGCAAGACGCTGCTGTTGCTGCTGGCGCTCTGGTCGGTCTGGCAGGGCACCGCGTGGACGACCAGTCGCTACGACCCGTACCGTGCGCCGCTACAGATCGTCGTGTTGACCGCGCTCGTGAGCAGCATGGTGATGGGGGTGGCGATCCCCCGGGCGTTCAGCGAGACGTCGCTCATGTTCGCCACGGCGTACGTGATCGCGCAGGTGACTCGGCCGGTGATCCTGTCGATCGCGCTGGGGCCGCATCCGTACCGCCGGCTCAAGGTGCGGATGGCGGTGGTGTTCGCCGTCACGGGGGTGCTGTGGATCGGCGGGGCGCTGCTGCCCACCAACGAGCAGGTGGTGCTGTGGGCCGTGGCGCTGCTCGTCGAGTATCTGGCCGCACGGTTCGGCTGGCCGGTGCCGGGTCTGGGCCGTTCCACGGTCTCCAAGTGGGAGATCGCCGGCGAGCACCTGGCGGAGCGGTACCAGCAGTTCTTCCTCGTGGCGCTCGGCGAGACGATCCTGGTGGCCGGTTTCGCGTACAGCAAGGGCCCGTACGGCTCCGGACACATGTGGGCGTTCGCGTTCGCGGTGGCCACGTCGATCATGCTGTGGCGGATCTACGTGCAACGCGCCGGGCAGATCCTGGCCGAGGCGGTGAAGATGGCCCGCCACCCGGCCAACATCGGGCGCTCGGCGGCCGACACCCACCTGATCATGGTGATCGGTCTGGCCGCGACGGCGGTCGGCTACGAGTTGGTCATCGAGCATCCGCTCGGTCACGCCCCGGCGCCGTGGGTGGTCATGGTGCTCGGCGGGCCCGCGCTGTTCCTGGCCGGCCGGGCCCGCTTCGAGTACGAGGTCTTCGGCCGGGTCTCGCCGTCGCGGTGGATCGCCATCGGAGTGCTCGCGGCGGCGGCCGTACCGCTGCTGTTCCTACCGGGCCTGGTCGCCACGGTCGCCGGGACGATCGTGCTGGGCGGCGTCGCGGTCGCGGACGCCCGCCGGGCGCGCGGCGCGCCGCCCGAGGCCGCCGCGACGCCCTTCTGAGCCATCGGCGTACGCGTCGAGGCCGGCTAGTCTCGGCCCGTGACCTTCTCCCTCGTCGCCCGCTCCGCCGACGGCCGCCGCCACGGTGTCGCCGTGGCCAGCAAGTTCCTCGCCGCCGGAGCGCTGGTGCCGGCCGCGGAGGCCGAGGTCGGGGCGCTGGCCACCCAGGCGCACGTCAACCTCGCCTACCGCCCGCAGGGGCTCACGCTGCTGCGTACCGGGGTGGCCGCCGCCGAGGTGGTGGCCGGCCTGGTCGCCGCCGACCCGCAGCGGCAGCACCGACAGCTCGGCGTGGTGGGCTCCGATGGCCCGGGCGCGAGCTGGACCGGCCCCGCCTGCCACCCGTGGGCCGGCGGGCGCACCGGCGACGGCTGGGCCGCGCAGGGCAACATCCTGACCGGCCCGGAGGTGGTCGACGCGATGGGCGAGGCGTGGCTGGCCTCGTCGGCGCTGCCGTTCGCCCAGCGACTGGTCGCCGCGCTGCGCGCCGGTGACGAGGCCGGCGGGGACCGGCGCGGTCGGCAGAGCGCCGGCCTGCTGGTGGTCGAGCGCGGCGGCGGATACGGCGGCACCAGCGACGTCCTGGTCGACCTGCGGGTGGACGACCATTGCGATCCGGTCGCCGAACTCGGTCGGCTGCTGGCCGTGCACACGATGCTGTTCAGTCGGCCCGACCCGGCGACGCTGCTCGACCTGAGCGGAGCGGTCGCCGACGAGGTGGCGGCGCTGCTCACCGCTCTGGGTCACCCGGTGGACCACACCGGGCCGGAGGCGGCGCTGGTCTCCTGGGCGGGGCTGGAGAACCTGGAGGAGCGCCTCGTGCCGGGGCGGATCGATCCGGTCGTGCTCAGCCACCTGCGGGGCGTCGCCCCACACGTGCCCGCTCCCCGCCAGGGCGCCTGATCACCGGACGCCCGCCGGGTCAGCCCTTCACCCGGGGAACCAGCCGGTGCACGACGATCAGCGCCAGCGCCATCACCACCGACATCGTCCCGGCGATGCCGGCGGCGCTGCCCGCGTACGCGATGAACAACGGTCGGCGGGCCAACTCCTGCGGGCCGATCGTGCGCAGGTCCACCAGCCAGGACAGCGCCACGCCGGAGGCGACCAGGGCGAGCACGCCGACCACGCCGAGCACGACGGCGGCGAGGCGGTGCGCGTCGCCCGGCTCGATCTGGGCCTGTTTCCGTTGGGTGATCAGCAGGAGCAGCCCGGCCAGCGCCGCCCAGACACCCACCACCAGGTAGGCGGCGACCGCGTCGCTGGGACGGTGCCAACCGGCGGAGAGGGTGGCCACCCCGGCGACGGCGGCGTAGAACGCGCCGACGAAGGCACCGACGGCTCGCACCTTGCGCGGCAGGACGAACATCAGCGCCACCGCCACCGACGCGGCGACAGCGGTGTGACCACTGGGGAGGCTGTTGCCCAGGGCGGTGCGTTCCGGGTCGACGCCGAAGTCGGGTCGGCTCAACCCGTACTTGAGCAGTTGGGTGGAGAGGTTGGCTCCGGCGATCAGCAGGGTCGCGGTGACCGCCAGGGCGATCCGCCCCCGGATGAGCGCGATGAAGCCGATCGTCGCCGTGGCGGCGAGCAGCGACACCACCGACATCGCGTTGAGGATCCGGTCCACCGGCCCGTCGATGCGGTCGTGACCGATCTGGTTGCCGGTGAGGGCGACCGTGTCGACCCACTGACCGGTCCCGGTGTGCACGGCAACCCGCCAGACGGCAAGGAAGGCGGCCGCCTGGACGAGGGCCAGTACGACCAACCAGACCGCGGTCCAACCCCGTGCCGTCGCGCGCATCCGCACACCGTAGCGGCCATGCCGGACCGGTCGATCGGTGGCCCACCGGCTCCCGCCGGTTAGGTCGTTGCCACCGGGTCACCCGGGGCTGCGCCACCCGATCGGGCCGGGCGCCGGGCCCGACGAGACGGCCGGACGGGAACGCCGACGGGCATAAAAGTGGAGAGGCCGCCACGGGGGGAGCGGCCTCTCCGGTGACGTACGTTACTCCGTCATCCTCATTGTTGTGATCCCGCGACAGCCGGAATTTCTGGGCTTTTTCGCGGCAGTCTTCAGTCCGGGCGGTGGGGTGGGCCGGTCGACCCGCTGCGTTGGCCAGATGACCGGCCCACCCCGGCCTGACCGTGGGTGTCAGGCCGTCCGCCGGCCGGGTCCCGTCGTTCCCCCGGACCCGGCCGAACCCCGGGATGGGCGGGGCACTCCACCCATCCCGGGTCGCTGTCAGCCGTTCGGGAACAGGCTCCCGTAGTCGGCGTACGCCATGGCCACATCGGCCTGGGCCCAGAAGCGGTGGTAGTTGAACGTGGGCTCCGGGCCACCGTTCAGGTACGCCTGCACCTTGGGCCAGTCCGGGTCGTTCTTGTAGAACGACCGGATGTCCAGGAAGCTCTTCCCGGCGGCGATGGCGTCGCCGTTGGGCATCTTCCCGGTCCAGCCCGGCGGTACGTAGAGGCCCTGACCGCTGGAGGCGTCGTAGACGTCGTCGAAGCGCTTGTAGTCGCCACGCGTCTCGGTGGTGGAGACACCCTTCGAGTCACTGGCCGCGTCCAGCGCGTCCAGCAGACCCTTGGCGGTGGTCTTCGCCGCCGCGTTGCCCGACTTGGCCGCGTACGCGATCAGGATCCGGGCGTAGGAGGCGGCGACGCCGACGTCCTGGCCCTTGCTGATCACCTCGACGTGCAGGTTGGTGTTGGGCTGCGGGCTGCTCGGGTTCCAGGTGGTCGGCTGGCCGGTCCACTTCATGTCCGACGGGATCGACCAGTTGGTGCCGATCGTGGTGTTGGCGATGGCCCACGGCACCCACTTGTCCAGCAGCGCCTTGGCCTTCGTGTTGCCGGTCTGCAGGTACAGCTCGGCGATCCGCTGCATCGACCACGCCTGCATGCCGAACCACTGGTTCGACGGCGGGTCGTTGTAGACCGGGTCGACGTCGTAGAACATGCCGTAGAAGGTGCTCGTGCCCGACGGCGGCTGGGCGTAGCTGCCGTCCCAGCTGTTCGTCGCGCCACCGGCGATGCCGCCCTCGGACGACTGGAGCCAGGTGTAGAACTCGAGCTGCCGGTCGAAGCTCTTGGTCCAGTCGGAGACCGCGGTCGACGACTGGGGCTTGAGCTCCGGCGTGTTGGTCAGCGCCCAGGCCGCGAACGGGTTCTGGTAGCCGAAGTGGTTGTGGCTGGAGCCGATGCGCCAGGACCAGTTCTGGCTGGTGTCGTACGCGCCACCCCAGGCGTAGTACCAGGACAGCAGGTAGTGCGCCGAGTCCTTGCCGCTGCCGGCGGGGCAGGTGCTGGCCCCGACGCAGTTGCCGATCTTCTTGAAGTACTTGTCGAACATCGCGTACCGCAGGTAGTCGCCCATCTTGGCGGCCTTGGCCACGGTGGCGGCGACGTCGGCCTGCTTGCCCTGCGCCTTGGCCCAGGTCAGCGCCCAGTACGCGGCCTGCACCGCACGGGCGTCGGCGTCCGGCGCGTTGGTGTACTTCCACTGCTTGGCGGGAGCGCCGGTGTCCTTGACGAACAGGTCGAGGTAGCCGTACTGACCGCCGTGCTTGAAGGTGTCACAGGACGGCTGCGGGATGGTCTCCCACACCGACTCCTGGGTGCCCCGCTGGAAGGTGTTGATGTAGGCCGGCTTGGTGGTGCCGTCGCCGCAGCGACCGAAGCCGTACGTGTTGTCGACGTCCATCAGCCAGTGCATGCCGTAGATGTCGCCGGTGCCGTAGGTGGACTGCAGCTCCGAGCGCAGCGGGTCCTGCCCGACCGAGATGTTCGGGTTCAGGGCCGAGGGGTACTGGCTGGGCAGGTTGTACTCCGCGGCGTACTGCGGGGTGCCGGCGGAGCCCGCCGTTGGCTGGTCGGCGTGCGACGGGATGATGTACTTCTCCATCACCGTCCAGGCGCTGTTGAACGGCGCCCAGTTCTGGGTGACGCGGCCGTACTGGGCCTCGAGCCAGATCCAGAAGCTGAACGCTTCCGAGGTGGTCTCGTGACCGTGGTCGGGCGCCTCGACGATCAGCGTCTCCACCGAGTGGTACGGCACGCCCTCGGGGCTGAAGTAACCCGAGTTCTTGATCTTGCCGTACTGGTCGAGGAACTTCTTGATGTAGGCGTTGTCGCCGCCGGGGGTGTCGTTGTCGATCTCGGTGGCGGCGACCGCCAGCGAGGCGAGCCCGGTGGCCGACGCGGTGATGGTGGCGCTACCGCCGACGGTGTCGGTGTCCTCCGCCGCGGCGACCGTGACGGTGACCCCGGTGTTCCAGTTGGTGGGCGTCAGCGTGACGGTGCTCGGCGAGACCGTGACGTCGCTGTCCCCACTGGGGGTGAGGGTGACCGGCACGCTTGTCGTCGGCGCGGCACTGAGCTTGAGGTTGAAGGTGGAGGTGCCACCCTCGTTGACGCTCACCGCGGACGGCGTGGCGATCAGGGTCGGACCGCTGGCGGCGCCGACGGTGAACGACTTCTCGGCGACCCCGATGCCGTTCGCGTTGTCGTAGGCCTTGGCCTGCACCGTGTAGCTGCCAGCCGGCAGGTCCTCCTGCGTGTAGGAGTACGGCGCGGTGGTGTCGGTGTTGATGAGCAGGCCGTTGCGGTAGAACTCGACCTTGCTGATCGTCCCGTCCGGGTCACTGGCGGTCGCGGTCAGCGGCACGTCCGCGGGCGCGGTGAACGGCCCGGAGGGCAGGCTGAGCGAGACGGTCGGCGGCTGGTTGGCCGGGGTGCCGTTGCAGGGGGTGCCGTTCAGGGTGAACGAGGTGGGCTTCGGGTTGCTCCCCGTGTGGGAGCCGTTGAAGCCGATGGTGGTGGAGGCCCCGGTGCCGAGGTTGCCGTTGTACGACTCGTTGGTCGCGGTGACCTCGCTGCCGGACTGGCTGAACCGGGCCGACCAGCCCTGGGTCACCCGCTGGCCGCTGTTCGGGAAGGTCCACTTGAGCGTCCAGTTGCTGATCGGGTCGCCCAGGTTCTTGATGGTCACGTTGGCCGTGAAGCCGGTGTTCCAGTCGTTGGTCGCGTAGACCACGTCGCAGGCCGGTGCGGCCTGCGCGGCGCCAGCGGGCAGGGTCACCCCGCCGACGGCGAGCGCGGCGGCGGCGAGGATCGCCACTCGACGGCGTCGTGCCAGATGTCTCATGTGCGCGGTGTCTCCTCGGACCAGGCCGGGTTGTTCCCGGCGAGGCGCCTGCCCACAGGTGGTGGTACGCGGGGATTCGAGGCGCCGGGAAGGTGGTAGCCCCGGGCCCGGCCGGGGGTGCGATGCGGTCCGTGCGGGAGGGGGTCCCGCCGGCCGCTATTCGGGTGCCGTGACCGGAAGTCGTGCTGCCGGCTGCCCTCGGCGGTCCCGCGACCACGCGATCTGGCTCCTGTCGCGTGGAATCGACAGTCTGCCATGGAAGCGCTCCCACAACAAGCGGGGAGGGGGCAGGATCCGCCAGTTGTTTCGATCTCGTTTTGGGTCTTTCACAAAGGCGTGACGGGCGTTACAGTCGCAACATCGGTCGATGGGAGCGCTTCCATCGACAAAGGTTCCAACTGGAAGATCGCCGGGACCGTCCTCGTGGCGGACCCGGGGAACCATCCGAAGGCCGACGGCGGGCCAGCCCGGACGCCGCCGTCAGCCATCATCCCGCCACAGGGAGGGAGGTGGAACCAGAGCCACTCGCGTGGCCCGGCTCCCGCGCGACATGCACGGCAGGACCCAATTCCGCCCGTGTGTGTGCAGTTACGGTGGGGACGGGGGTTGCCCTCCCCCGTCCCCACACTAAACCCCCGTACACGATGGGAAAAGAGGCCGACGGGACAGGCGCGATGCGCCGCCCGGTCGGCCTCGTTCGCTGTCCGGGGCCCTCATCCGCCTCGACCCGCCAACGTCGGCCGCCGTGACGGCCGGCTGACCGGGTCGGGCGCTCCTGGCCTATCCTGGGAGCGCTCCCGAATCTCGGCGGTGGCCCCGTATCCACGAGGAGAATCCATGTCGATACCTACCGGGCCCGCCGGCCCGCTGCGCTTCCCCCGCGACTTCGGTTGGGGCGCGGCCACCTCCGCCTACCAGATCGAGGGCGCCGCGAAGGAGGACGGCCGCGGCGAGTCGGTCTGGGACACCTTCAGTCGCCTCCCCGGACGTACCCGCAACGGTGACACCGGCGACGTGGCCGCCGACCACTACCACCGGTACGCCGAAGACCTCGACCTGATGCGTGACCTGGGTCTGCGCAGCTACCGCTTCTCGATCTCCTGGCCCCGCATCCAACCCGACGGCAGCGGCCAGCCCAACCAGCGCGGGCTCGACTTCTACCGGCGACTCCTCGACGGCCTGCACGAGCGCGGCATCGCCCCGATGGCGACACTGTTCCACTGGGACCTGCCGCAGGCGTTGCAGGACGCCGGCGGTTGGGAGTCCCGCGACACCGCCCACCGCTTCGCCGACTACGCCGACGCCGTCTTCACGGCCCTCGGCGACCGGGTACCGGTCTGGCTCACCATCAACGAGCCCAAGACCGTCGTGCAGAACGGTTACCTCATGGGTCACCACGCCCCCGGCCGGAAGGACCCGGACGCCGCCTACCTCGTCGCCCACCACCTGCAGCTCGCCCACGGCCTCGCGGTGCGCGCGCTCCGCGCCTCGGACAGCACCGCACGGATCGGCCCCGCGCTCAACCTGCACCCCTGCTACCCCACCGACGACTCCCCCGAGGCCGCCGCCGCCGCACACCTCTACGACGGCTACGAGAACCGGCTCTACCTCGACTCACTGCTCAAGGGCAGCTACCCGCAGGACGTCCTGGCCGACCTGGGTCCGCAGAGCCGGATGGTCCGCGGCATCCGCGACGGCGACCTGGCGGTGATCTCGTCGCCGATCGACCTGCTGGCGGTGCAGTACTACACCCCGATCTACGTCGCCGCCGACGGCAGCACCGAACACCGCTGGCCCACCTCCGAGGCCGGCTGGCAGCAGATCTACCCCGACGGGATGTACGACATCCTGACCCGGGTCACCCGCGACTACGGCCCGATCCCGCTCACCGTGACCGAGAACGGTCTGCCCACCCCCGACACCCTGGCCGCGGACGACACCGTCGACGACAGCGGCCGGATCACCTTCCTGCGCGACCACCTGGCCGC
This sequence comes from Micromonospora sp. NPDC005172, assembly GCF_040608555.1. Taxonomy (NCBI): domain Bacteria; kingdom Bacillati; phylum Actinomycetota; class Actinomycetes; order Micromonosporales; family Micromonosporaceae; genus Micromonospora; species Micromonospora sp. NPDC005172. The sequence continues at coordinate 25,434 of NZ_JBEXIL010000044.1, read as the reverse complement.
CGCGCACCGCGCCATCGCTGACGGGGTGCCGCTGGAGAGCTTCCATGTCTGGTCGATGCTCGACAACTTCGAGTGGGACGAGGGATACGAGCAGCGCTGGGGCCTGGTCTACGTGGACTACGTGACCCAGCGGCGCGTCCTCAAGCGCAGCGCCCACTGGTACCGCTCCGTCATCGCCGAGGGCGGCTTCTGAACGGGCCGCCCGGACGGCCGGGCCCGGACGGCTCGGCTCGGGTGAGCCGGTGACCGTCCGGGTCACGGCCGGAAGACTCAGCGGGGCAGCGCCTGCTGCAACTCCGCCCGCAGCGCAGGGGTGAGCATCTCCCCCGCCTGCTTCGCCAACCGCGCCATCTCGTAGCCCACCACGCCGATGTCGGCGTCTCCGGCCGCGAGCGTGGCCAGGATCGACCCGTCGCGCACCTGCATGACGAGGAAGTAGCCCCGGCCCATCTCGACCACCGTCTGCTTGACGATGTCGCCGTCGAACATCTGCGCCGCGCCCGCCGTGATGCTCATCAGCCCGGACGTCACCGCGGCGAGCTTGTCCGCGTGGTCGCGGGGCAGATGGTCGGAGATCGCCACCAGCAGTCCGTCGGAGGAGACCACCACCGCGTGCGCCACGCCCGGCACACGATCCGCGAAGGCGCTCACCAGCCAGCTCAGGTCACGTGCCTCCTGGCTCAACGTCGTCACTGTCGTCGTCCTCCTTCGTCGTGCCCCCACGAGGGTGGCACCGGTATCTCGGTGGTGTCCTCGGCCTCGGCACGCCGTACCCCGCTGTAGAGCCGGGAAAGCATGCCACCGACCGCGTCCGGGTCGAGTTCGGCGCGCGGCGACGCCGAGCCCGGCTGGGCGGGGCGGGTGACCGCGGAGAGTTGCGCCATCGGCACGCGTACCGGAAGTCCTCGCTCGTTCGTGCCGGCCGTCACCGGCGTGGCGGGCGGCACGGGCTGGACGGGGGCGGCCGGACCGGTCGGACCCTGCCGGGACCACCAGCCGCCGTCGTTCGAGGAGGCAGCGGTCGGGGACAGGACGTCATCGGCGCGTACCGGCACGGAACGGGTCTGGCGCGGCACGGCGGCGGACGGCGGACGACCGGCCACCGGGAGGTCCAGCGGCGCGGTGGCCGGCCCGCGGGCGCCGCCGGGCGGAGACGCGCCCGGTGTGCGCTGCGACGCGGCACCCCGCGCGGCGCTCGACGCCAGCATCCGGGCGGACGCCGGCGGATCCAGCTCCACCGTGCCGCCGGGCGCCAGCAGGGTCGGCGGCAGCACGAGCCGCGCGACGAGGCCACTGTGGCGTCCTTCGAGCTGTACCCGCACGCCCAGTCGGCTCGCCAGGTGACTCACCACGAACAGGCCCATCCGCTCGACCGCCGCGACGTCCGCGGCCGGCGGGCTGGCCAGCATCGCGTTGGCCTCGGCCAGCGCGGCCGAGCTCATGCCCAGGCCGTCGTCGACGATCTCGATCAGCGCCGAGGACGCCTCGACCCGGGCGGTCACCACGACGGACGTGTCCGGACGCGAGAACGCCGTGGCGTTCTCCAGCAGCTCGGCCAGCAGGTGCACCAGCTCACCGACCGCGTGCCCGACCACGTTGACGGCGCCCATCGACTCCAGCCGTACCCGCTGGTACTGCTCGATCTCGGCGGCGGCGGCCAGCAGCACGGTGCCCAGACCCACCGGGCGGTTCCACCGGCGGGTGGAATCCGTACCGGCCAGCACCAGCAGGCTCTCGTCGTTACGGCGCATACGGGCGGCCAGGTGGTCGAGCTTGAACAGGTTCTCCAACTGGTCCGGGTCGCTCTCCTCACGCTCCAGGTCGTCGAGCAGCTCCAGTTGACGCTCCACGAGCACCTGGCTGCGGCGCGCCAGGTTGACGAACATCGCGTTGACGTTGCGACGCATCAGCGCCTGCTCGACGGCGACCGTCACGGCGCTGCGGTGCACCGCGACGAACGCCTCGGCCAGCTCACCGATCTCGTCGAGCGACCGGACCACCGCCGGCGCCACGTCGATGCTCGGCACGCCACCGGTGACGGTCCGCAGCCGGTCCAGCGCGTCGGGCAGCTCCACCTGCGCGATCCGCAGCGCCTGGCTACGCAGCAGCCGCATCGACCGGGCGACCGACCGCCCGACCAGCAGGGAGATCAGCAGGGCGACCAGCAGCACCGCCACGACGCCACCGACCACCAGCAGGGTGGTCCGCAGTTGGCCACTGCTGGCATCGTCGGCCTGGCGCACCGCGTCGTCGAGCACACTCGCCTCGACCTGCCGCAGCAGATCCTGACGCTGCTGGCTCGCCGACCACCACTGCTCCGAGGGCAGCACCTCCGGCGCCGCGTCGCCCACCGGGAGGCTGCGCTCCTCCAGGCGGGTGGCGACCTGGAACATCGGGTTCACCGAGGTTTCGTCGTACCGCCGGATCTGGTCGCTGGTGGCGGACACCCGGAACGCGCCGAGCGCGGTGAGCTGCTGGGCGCGCAGGTCGGAGAGGATCACCCGGTCCTCGGTGCCGTACCGGCCGGCCCGACCGGCGGCGTAGAGCTGCCCCCGGACCCGGGAGGACAGCTCCTTGACCCGGGCGATCTGGACGTAGCGCAGTACGGCGTCGCTCAACCCCGGCTGGCCCTGGCCCGGCGTCGGCTCGGCGAGCAGGTCCAGCAGCGCGTCGACCGCCCGGTGGTAGTTGCTCAGGATGGTGTCGTTGCTGAGCACCGCCGGCGGGATGGCCGGTCGGATGTCGATCACCTGGTCGTACGCCTCGAGCACCTCGGAGAAGGCCACCCGCCAGGAGGCGTCGGCGTCGGCCAACGGCTCGGCCGCCTGGCGCAGGTCCTCGACGGCGCGGTCGGTGGCCGACTGCAACGGCCGCAGAGCGGTGGCCGCCGACTCCCGGTCGCCACCACGGCGCAGCTCCCCCAGCTCACCCGCCGAACGGTCCCGCTCCTGCTGGAGCTGGTCGACCACGGCGGTGATCTGCCGGCCGATGCCGACCTGCTGGGAGAAGTCGTTGAGCGTGGCCGTCCGCCCGACAAGTGTGCTGGTCTGCACGCCCGCGAGCACGAGGAACGCCATCGACGGCACCAGCAGCACGGTGGCCAGCTTGGTGCTCATCCGCCAGTCCCGCAGTCGGAACGGCGAGCGGCGTCGATGCGGAACGACCCGGACGTCGAAACGACGCCGGCGGTGGTTCGACACCGCACCGGCCACCGGGTCGGGACCTGCCGCCACCCTGCCTCCTCCGTCCTGCCGCGTCCACCGCGACCCGGGGAGCGGAGTCCATCCAACCAGGCTCGGTGACACTGTCAACGGCCCGGGCAGGCCGAAAGTTCAGGAAGGATACTGCGGGTGGGAACGTCCTGTCGTGGTCGGTGAGACCAGCTCGTCCGTCCGGCCGATGTCGGCGAGCGCCGCCGCCGCACCAAAGCGGCCCAGCGCCACCAACGCGGCCCCGGTCGCACCGATCTCCGGGTTGCGTTGGTGCGACACCGGTCGCGGGGCGAGCGCGGCGGCGAACGCCTGCCGCCACCACACCGACGCGGCCACCGCGCCGCCGCCCAGCACCACCCCGACCGGTTTGTCGATCGTGGACTCCAGCACCGCGAGGTCCTCGGCGACCAGGCCGCACAGTCCCTGCATCAGCCCGGCCAGGATGTCCACGGCCGTGGTGCTGAAACTCAGACCGCGCAGCTCGCCGGTGCCGGCCGGCGCCAACCCGGGTGCCCGGTCGCCGCCGAAACGGGGATCGGCCGGCCGGCCACCGCCCACCGGTACCAGCGCCAGAGCCGCGTCCAACTCGTCCCCCTCGGGCAGCCGCAGCTCCCGGTTGGCCCAGGCGAACAGGTTGCCACCGCTGGAGTACGCCGCCCCGGTCACCACGTGGTCGTGGTCGACCCGGTAGCGCCAGAGGCGTTCGGGCAGCCGCGGCAGCGGCTCGCCGGCCGGAATGCGCTGCATCAGGCGTACGGCGGCGGAGGTGCCGACCGTGACCGCGGCCCGGCTCGGATCGGCGCAGCCCGAGCCGACGTTGGATGCCCCGCCGTCGCCCACCGGCGGCGCCCAGCGGGCCTCGGCCAGCTGCGGCCAGCGGCGGGCCCGGTCGGGACGTAGCCGGCCGTGCCAGTCCAACTCGCCGAGGGACGGCAGGTCGCGGGGTCGCGCGCCGGCCAGCGTCAGCGCCTCCTCGTCCCAGCGCAGGGTGGCGAGGTCGAGCAGCCCGGTGCCGGAGGCCTGCGAGATCGACATGGGCGCCGTCTGGAGCAGCTCGCCCAGTACGTACTCCGGGAGGCCGACGAACCGGGCGATCGGAGTGCCGGACTGTTCCCGCAGCCAGGGCAGGCGCACCGGCCAGTAGGAGCGGTGCCACCAGCAGCCCGTGCGCTGGTGGAAGCCGTCCGGGTCGGCCGGGCCGGACGTGTCGCCGACCGGCGTGGGGCGGGTGTCCAGCCAGGTGACGACCGGTCCCAGCGGAGTGCCGTCGCGGTCGAGCGGCAGCACCGAGTGCCACTGCGCGGACGTCGCCACCATGTCGACGTCGTGCAGGTGCCCCGCCTCGGCCAGCTCGTCCAGACACTCGATGAGGCAGGCGAGGTAGTCGGGTCCGGAGAGGGTGCCGGTGCCGTCGTCCCCGATGGCGAGTCGGACCTTCCGCCGGGCCAGGGCGCCGGGCAGCGGGCGGGTTGCCCCGTCCAGCACCAGCCCGCGTACGGAGGAGGTGCCCAGGTCGAGTGCGAGAATGTTCATCGCCGGTCAAGTTACCCGGTGCCGGCCTGGCGCGGACCGTGGTCCGCCCCGGCACACCCGTACGTCCGAAGGGGTCCCGGGTCGGGCCGTGACCGCGTAAGGTGAACCGCATGCTCGCGCACCCGACCTCCTGGTGGCCCGCCGACCCGGCGGCCACCCCCCGCGCGTAGCTTCACCCACGCGGCCGCCATCGAGGCGGCCGCCGGATCTCCGGCCCGGATGGCCGCCCCCGCTGGCGGCACCCGGCATCCACGGAGACCACGATGACCAGCCTGACCGACCTGCTCGCCGCCATCTCCCGCGGCGACGACCCCGGCCCCTTCGCGCTGCTGCGCCGCGAGGGCGCCGACGACCTGGAACTCTTCACCGGCCCCGTCGCCGTCGTCGACCGGCTGGCCGACATCCCGCTGCCCCCGGGCGCGCCCGGGGCGCAGACGTTGGCCCTGGTGCCGTACCGGCAGATCGCCGAGCGCGGTTTCGCCTGCGTCGACGACGACGCGCCGCTGGAGTGCCTCCAGATCCGCGAGCACGGGCGGATTCCGCTGGCCGAGGCCCTGGCCGCGCTGCCCGACGAGCCGGTCCGCACCCGGGACGCCGCGTTCGACGTCAGCGACGAGGAGTACGCGCGGATCGTGCAGCAGGTGCTCACCGACGAGATCGGTCGCGGCGAGGGCGCCAACTTCGTCATCCACCGCACCCTGCACGCCACCGTGCAGGGTGCGCCGCTGGTGGCCGCGCTGGCCGCGCTGCGCCGGCTGCTGGTCGCCGAGCGCGGCGCCTACTGGACGTTCGTGGTGCACACCGGCACCCGGACCATGGTCGGCGCCAGCCCGGAACGGCACGTCAGCGTCGACGACGGGCTCGTGATGATGAACCCGATCAGCGGTACCTTCCGACCGGCCGGCGGCACCCCGGACCGGGCGGCGCTCCTGCGGTTCCTCGCCGACCCGAAGGAGATCGAGGAGCTGTACATGGTGCTCGACGAGGAGCTGAAGATGATGGCGACCGTCGCCGAGCACGGCGGTCAGGTCATCGGCCCGTACCTCAAGGAGATGTCGCACCTGGCCCACACCGAGTACCTGCTCGCCGGGCGGGGCACCCGCGACGTGCGGGAGGTGCTGCGGGAGACGATGTTCGCGCCCACCGTGACGGGCAGTCCGATGGAGAACGCCTGTCGGGTCATCGCGCGGCACGAGCGCCGGGGTCGGGGCTACTACGCGGGCGTGCTGGCGCTGCTCGGTCACGACGACGCGGGCCGGCAGACGCTCGACGCGCCGATCCTGATCCGTACCGCCGAGATCTCCGGCGCCGGCCGGCTGCGGGTGCCGGTGGGGGCCACCCTGGTCCGGCATTCGACGGCGGCCGGCGAGGTGGCCGAGACCCACGCCAAGGCGGCCGGGGTGCTGGCCGCGCTCGGCCTGGGCCCGGCGGCGTCCGTCGGCGAGCGCGGACCGGTCGTGCGGCTGGCCGACGACCCGGAGGTACGCGACGCGCTCGCCGCGCGTAACACGCCGCTGGCCCGGTTCTGGCTGGACCAGCGGGCGCCGGACGCGCCCGGCCTGCCGGGGTTGGTCGGTCTGCGGGCGCTGATCGTGGACGCGGAGGACACCTTCACCGGCATGTTGGCACACCAACTGGGCGCGCTGGGTCTCGCCGTCACGCTACGTCCGTGGCACGAAGGCGGCCCGCTGGACGGGTACGACCTGGTGGTGGCCGGTCCCGGGCCGGGTGATCCGAGCCGCCCGGACGATCCGAAGATGGCGGCGCTGCGGGAACTGCTGGACGAGTTGCTGGCGACCGGCCGGCCCACCCTCGCTGTCTGCCTCGGGCACCAGGTGCTGGCCGGACTGCTGGGGTTGCGCCTGCACCGCCGGGACGCGCCCTATCAGGGGCTGCAACGGGAGGTCGCGTTGTTCGGTCGGTCCCGCCGGGTGGGCTTCTACTCCTCGTTCACCGCCCGCGCCGAGATGGACCGGCTGGACACCGCGTACGGGACGGTGGAGCTGGCCCGGGACGTACGCGACGGGTCCGTGCACGCCCTGCGCGGGCAGGGCTTCGCCGGGGTGCAGTTCCACCCGGAGTCGGTGCTCAGCCCGGACGGGGTGACCGTGCTGACCGAGTTGCTGGCCGACCTGTTGCCGGCGTCGCGCGCGGCCCACCACGCCTAGCCGCGGCTCGTCCGGTATGGGGACCCCCGTCACGGGGTAGGGCTGGGGCGACCGGTGGTGCGAGCGGGCCGAGAGCCCCCGCCCGTGCCACCGGTCGCCCGTTCGTCAGCCGCCCAGGCCCTGCTTGAGCGCGGTGCCGATCAGCACTGCCCGGCGGGCGGTGAGGCCGCAGGCCTCCAGCGCCACCGCGTCCGGTGCGATCTCTCCGTTGTTGCTGGTGTGCGACGCACCGTAGGGGTTACCGGCGATGAACTGGCTGGAGTCCGTGTAACCGGGGGGCACCACGACACCGCCCCAGTGGTAGAAGACGTTGAAGAGCGACGTCAGCGTGGTCTCCTGCCCACCGTGCGACGTCGCCGTGGAGGTGAAGGCCGCGTAGACCTTGTTGGCCAGCGCGCCCTGCGACCACAGTGGTCCGGTGGTGTCGATGAACTGCTTCAGTTGGGCGGCGATCATGCCGTACCGGGTGGGCGATCCGAAGAGCGCCACGTCGGCCCACGCCAGGTCGTCGATCATCGCCTCGGGAACGTCCTGGGTGTCCAGGTGGTGCGCCTGCCAACCGGAGTTCGAGCGGATCGCCTCGTCCGGTGCGAGCTCGCGCACCTTGCGCAGGCGCACGTCCGCACCGGCCTCCCCGGCGGCCTCACACGCGGCCTGCGCCATCTGGTAGGTGATGCCGGTGGCGCTGTAGTAGATCACCGCCACCTTCGTCTGGGCAGCCATCAGATGTGTCCCCTTCTCGTCTCGGGTCGGCTCCCGCGACTACCCCTGGGGCGCGGCGACAAACGACAGATCGGTGGCTTCCGGCCGTCCGGTCTCAAGTTTTCCGCAAGTTCCCGGACGTTCCGATCCGGTCGCCCGCGCGGACGACGATCCTGAGGCCAACCGGTGCCGGCGCGCGATCCCGCCGCCCCCTGGCACCGGCGCCTGAACGGGGGATCGCGCTCCGCCGGCAACGGCGCTGGCGCAGCGCGATCAGGGGTCACTGCCCGCTCAGCGGACCAGCGCCACCATCAGCCGGTCCAACTCGGCCGCCGGGTCGACGGTGAGGCCGGTGTGCACCGGCCCGGCCTGGATCATCGTGCTGCGCGGCGCGGCCAGCCACCGGAACCGCTCGCCGAGCCGCATCCGGGTGGCCGGCCCGTCACCGGAGCAGGTCCTGTCCAGAGAATCCAGCACCGCGGCCACCGCCGGCAGATCGACGTCGGGCGCGAGGGCGCGCACCCGGTCGGCGTCCAGGTGCGTCCGCGCGGCCAGGAAGTCACGCTGCTGGCAGTAGAGCAGCACTCCCACGTTGATCTGCTCGCCGCGCTCCACGCGGGGCACCAGCCGGATGACGGCGTACTCGAACGGATGCCTCACGCCACGCTCCCCGCCGGTAGCCAGTCCGCCGGGCGGGCGACCCGCCGTGACAGGTGCGCCACGTACGCCTCGCGCGCCGCGTCGCCCGAGTCGAAGTCGGCGGCGGTCAGCCACTGGGCCGGCACCAGAGCCAGCACCTCCCGCAGGAGGTCCGGGGTGACCCGGGCGGCCAGTTCGCCGTTGGCCTCGGCGACCCGGTCGGCGTACGGCGCGAGCACGTGGTCCTCGGCCCGGAAGGCGCGGTGCACGGCGGCCTCGGCGCGCGGCCAGTTGTGGTGGAAGTAGAGCGCGGCACCGTGGTCGATCAGCCACAGCTCCCGGTGCCAGACGAGCAGGTTCGGGTTGCGCCAGCTCCGGTCGACGTTCTCCACGTACGCGTCGAACCACAGCACCCGCGAGGCCAGCAGCGGATCGACGGGGTGCGCCACCGGGTCGAAGCCGAGCGCACCCGGGAGGAAGTCCATCCCGAGGTTGGCGCCGCCGCTGTTGCGCAGCAGCTCCTGCACCTCCTGGTCGGGCTCCGCCCGCCCGATCACCGGGTCGATGTCGAGGACCACCAGCGGCGGCACCCGCAGCTCCAGCCGGCGGGCCAGCTCGCCGCAGATCACTTCGGCGACGAGCGCCTTGGGCCCCTGCCCCGCGCCGGAGAACTTCGCCACGTACGTGCCGAGGTCGTCGGCCTCGACGACGCCCGGCAGCGAGCCACCCTCCCGCAGTGGGGTGACGTAGCGGATCGCGGTGACCTGGCGGAGCACGCCGTCTACCCTACTGGGGGGCCAGTGGCACGCCCTGGCCCCCCACACGCCCGGCCCGGTGTCAGTCGAGCTTGTCCCGCAGGTTGTTGACCTGGGTCTGGAGGCGGTCCACCGCGTTCTCGTTGTTGACGAACGTGGTGATGCCCGCGGCAAGGCCCAGGCCGATCAGGACCGCCAGGATGCTCAGCACCAGGCCACCGATGGACACGCCCCGGCCGGTCACACCCGGTCGGCGGGCCATCTTCAGCCCGACGATGCCGAGGACGATGCCGATGATGCCGAGCACCAGCCCCAGCCAGGCGAGGATGGCGGTCAGCACGCTGAACAGGCCGGCAACCCCGAAGACCAGGGCGAAAGTGGCGGCCGCGCTGGTCTTGGCGCCGGTGGACGCCCGACGGGCCCGAGAATCGGCCGGTACGCCGGCACCCCGGGCCGGCTCGCTTGCGGCAGTCATGGGACTCCCTTCCGTACGCGCGGCGCGCGTACTTCCGGCCGGCGGCATTCCCACGACGGTCACCGTTACGCCTCGTGTCGCCACGATCTGTGGGCGCGATCCAGGCGCGGGCCGCAGGTCAGGTCAGCGAAGCGGCAGGTCGGAGTCGTCCCCGGTCGCCCTCGGGCCGAAGATGCGACGCTCCTCGACGGTGATGGGTACGTCTGGCCTCACGCCGGGCCAGGTAACCGCGGGCGTCGAATTCCCACTGTTCGTTGCCGTAGCTCCGCCACCACTGGCCGGTGGCGTCGTGCCACTCGTACTGGAACCGTACGGCGATGCGGTTCTCATGGAACGCCCAGAGCTGCTTACGCAGCGCGTACTCGCGTTCGCGCTCCCACTTGTCGGTCAGGAACTCCTCGATCTCCCGGCGACCCGTGACGAACGTCGACCGGTTGCGCCACACGCTCTCGGGTGTGTAGGCGGCGGCAACGCGCTGCGGGTCGCGGGTGTTCCAGGCGTCCTCGGCGGCCTGCACCTTGATCCGCGCGCTCTGGTCGGTGAAGGGCGGCAACGGGTGCCGCGGTGGTTCGGTCTCGTCGGAGGCGTCACTGCTCATGGCTGTCCTCGTTCCGGTGGCTGTGGTCGGCGATCCTGACGCTAACGCGACACTCTGGAGGGCAACTGGAGACGCCCGGTCCTGGCCTACGCTGACGGGCTCCGACCACCGGAGAGGGGACGTCGCGATGCCTGCCGACCTCAGCGCGGCCGAAGCGCTGGCACTGCGGATGACGAGCCTGCTGCTGCGACCGCATCCCGCCACCCGGCCCGGCACCGTCGCCGAGGTGGTCGAGTGGTTCGGCGCGATGCAGGCGCAGGATCTGGCGAGCGGCCTGTGGTCGCTGGGCGCCCGGCTGCCGGGGTCGACCGTGGCCGACGTACAGGCCGCGCTGGAGCGCCGCGAAGCGCTGCGCACCTGGCCGATGCGGGGCACCGTGCACCTCGTCCCGCCCGCCGACACCCGGTGGATGCTGGAGCTGACCGGCGTCCGCGCGATGTCCGGCTCGGCGACCCGGCGGGCGCAGCTCGGGCTGACCGAGGCCGACGAGGCCCGGGCGCTCGACGTGCTCGGCGCAGCGTTGGCCGGAGGCGGCCGGCTCACCCGGGCGCAGTGCCTCGCCACCCTGCGCGCGGCGGGGATCGGCACCGACGGCCAGCGCGGCTACCACCTGCTCTGGTACGCGAGCGTGCGTGGGGTGACCTGCGTGGCGCCCAACGTCGGCACCGAGCAGACGTTCGTCCTGCTCGACGAGTGGGCGCCGGAGCAACGCAGGCCGGAGCGGGACGAGGCGTTGGCGCTGCTCGCCCACCGCTACGTGCGGGGCCACGGACCGGTCACCGACCGCGAGTTCGCCGGCTGGAGCGGCCTCACCCTGACCGACGCGCGGCGCGGCCTGGCCGCTGCCGACGACCTGCTGGGCACGGTACGTGTCGACGGCGAGCCGATGTACGTGGACGCGGCGCTGGCCGACACCCCGCGCGTCCCGGCGGTCGGTGTGGTGGCGCTGCCGGGCTTCGACGAGTACCTCCTCGGCTACCGGGACCGCACGTTGATGCTCGACACCGCGCACCGGGCGGCCGTGGTGCCCGGCAACAACGGCATCTTCCAGGCCACCGTGGTTCGCGCCGGCCGGGTGGTGGGAGTGTGGAAGCGCAAGGCCGGCCGCGAGGCCGTCACCCTGACGGTACGGCCGTTGACGCCGCTGACCGCCGACGGACGGACCGACGTCGAGCGGGCGCTGACGCGGTACGCCGACTTCCTCGGACTGCCGCCGCGGTTCGACTGGGCGACCTGAGCGGGCGGGCTACTCCCCCGCCGGGTCGGCGCTGGTCCGTCGGCCGGCTCGGTCGGGGGACGTGCGCCGAGGACGGGCGGCGGTGAGCAGGTCGACGATCCGGGTCACGCCGGGGTCCGTACGGATCTGCGCCACGCTCGCCGGCAGCGGCAGCCGCCAGTTCGGATATTCGTCCACCGTGCCCGGCATGTTGGGCTGGCGCACCTCGCCCAACACGTCGTAGAGGGACACGCCGAGCAGTCGCGCGGGGCTGGCCGCGAGCGCGGCGTGCATCGCCACCACCACGTCACCGTCGTCCGGCTCACCGTCGGCCACCGCCCCGGCGTCGGGCGCCTCGGGCAGCAGTTCCTCGTCGCGCAGCATCGCCAGCAGCCGCTCACGGTCGGCAGCGGCCCGGGCGCGCTCGACGGCCACATCGGTGCCGAGCAGTTTCAACTCGTCGCGTACCCGCACGTGCTCGCCGGTCAGGAAGCCCGGGGCGGTCGGCAGGTCGTGCGTGGAGATCGTGGCGAGGGCGTTGCGCGGCCAACGGGCCGGCGGGGTGAACGCGCCGTCGTCGTCCCGCGCGAACCACAGCACGGTCGACCCGAGCATGTTGCGCCCCCGCAGGCCACGCGTCACCGCGGGTTGGACCGTGCCCAGGTCCTCGCCGACGACCACCGCGCCGGCCCGGTGCGCCTCCAGGGCCAGGATGCCGAGCATCGCCTCGGCGTCGTAGCGCACGTAGGTGCCCTCGGCCGCGCCGGCGCCCGGCGGCACCCACCACAGTCGCCACAGGCCGGCGACGTGGTCGACGCGCAGGCCGCCCGCGTGCCGCAGGGTCCGCCGCAGCATGTCCCGGTACGCCGCGTACCCGGTCTCGGCGAGCCGGTCCGGTCGCCACGCGGCGAGCCCCCAGTCCTGACCGAGCTGGTTGAAGTCGTCCGGCGGCGCGCCGACCCGTACCCCCTGGGCCAGGACGTCGGCGAGCTGCCAGCCGTCCGCGCCGCCCGGGTCGATGCCGACGGCGAGGTCGTGCACCACGCCGACCGGCATGCCGGCCGAGCGGGCTGCCGCCGTCACGGCGTCGAGTTGCTCGTCGCACAGGTGTTGCAGCCAGGCGTGGAAGGCCACCCGGTCGGCGAGTTCGCGACGCTGCTCGGCGACCGCCGGGGCGTCCGGGTGGTGCAGCTCCGCCGGCCAGGCCCGCCAGTCGTTGCCGTGCCGCTCGGCCAGCGCGCACCAGGTGGCGAAGCTGGTCAGCGCCGGGTCCGCGGCGAGGTCAACCGGCTGGGCGTACGGGTGCAGCAGCTCCAGCGCGCGCCGTTTGGCGGTCCACACCTCGTCGTAGTCGATCAGGTCGCCACGGTCCGGACGCAACGCGTCGACCACCGCCCGGGTCGCCGGGTCGGCCGAGGCGTACGCGGCGGTGTCACTAACGCGCAGGTAGAGCGGGTTCACGAAGCGTCGACTGGCCGGCGAGTACGGCGACGCGGCCACCGGGTGCGCCGGCCCGACCGCGTGCAGCGGGTTGAGCAGCACCAGCCCGGCGCCCGTCGCTCCCGCCCACTCGGTGAACTCGGCCAGGTCGCCGAGGTCACCCATGCCCCAGGACCGCTCGGAGGTGAGCGCGTAGAGCTGGAGCATCCAGCCCCAGGTGCGCGGGGGCACCGGCAGCCGCCGGGGCACCACGACGAGGGTCACGTCCCGGCCGTCGCAGGCCAGTCGGTGCCAGCCCAGCGGCAGGTCCCCGGGCAGCTCGCCGTCGACCGCCCGTCGGCCGCCGTCCTCCAGGGACACCACACCCGGGCCGGGCAGGGCACGGGCCTTGCCCTCGGTGACCACCACGGTCGGCGGCAGCGTGGTCCGGTCCACCGCTCGGGCGGCGGCGAGCGCGTCCGCGATCGCCGCGGGGCTGGTGGCGTCGACGCCGAGCAGGCCGAGAACACCCACGACGGTCTCCGGGGCGACCTCGACGCGGCGGTGTCGCCAGTCCTCGTACCAGGTGGACACGCCGTGCGCGGTGGCCAACGCAACAAGTCGCCGATCCATCAGTCCCCCGCTCCCCGCCAACACCACAATCTTCGCCCACCCTGCCACGCCCAGCCACAAGCCGCAGCCCACCCCCGCGCCCCCGCCCCCTCACCCCCCACCCCCTGCTCTCGCCGATCTTGCGCTTTCTGTGGCGACCTAAAGGGCATTTCACCTATGTCGACGACAGAAAGTGCAAGATCGGCGAGAGCAGGGGGCGGGGGTTCGGGTTCGGGGGGTCGGGGGTCGGGGTTCAGTCCTCGTGCAGGGTCAGGTTGCGGCCGGTGGACGGGTCGAACAGGTGGATCTTCTCCAGGTTGAACCAGACTCGGCGGGAATCGCCCTCGGTCGCGCCGGACTCGGCGGACAGCCGGGTGACCAGGTTGCCGCCGCCGCCGGCGAAGTCACCCGCGCCCGCGTCCGCGGCCAACTCCTCCAGCTCGGCGGCGGTGGCCCGCTCACCCTCCACGGTGAGGTAGACGTACTTGTCCGAGCCCATCGACTCGACGATCTCCACCGGCGCCTCGAACTCCAGGCCCCGGCGGCGGGTGTCGTCGTCGATCAGTTCGGCGTCCTCGAAGTGCTCGGGCCGAATGCCCAGGATCAGTTCGCGGGGCGCGTCGGCCGCCTCCAAATCCCGGCGGACCCGGTCGTCGAGCGGCACGTCACCCAGGGCGGTACGCAGGCTGCCGTCCTGCACGGCGGCGTGCAGGAAGTTCATCGACGGGGAGCCGATGAACCCGGCGACGAAGAGGTTGCGCGGGCGGTCGTACAGCTCCTGCGGCGGGCCGACCTGCTGCACCGCGCCACCCCGCATGATCACTACCCGGTCGCCGAGGGTCATGGCCTCGGTCTGGTCGTGGGTGACGTAGACGGTGGTGGTGCCCAGCTGCTTCTGCAACCGGGACACCACCGTACGCATCTGCACGCGCAGCTTCGCGTCGAGGTTGGACAGCGGCTCGTCCATGAGGAACGCCTTGGGCTGGCGGACGATCGCCCGGCCCATCGCCACCCGCTGCCGCTGGCCACCCGAGAGGTTCGCGGGTTTGCGGTCCAGCAGCGCGGTCAGCTCCAGCACCTTCGCGGCCTCGTCGACCTTGGAGTTGATCGTCTCCTTGTCGAGCTTCGCCAGGCGCAGCGGGAACGCCATGTTCTCCCGGACGGTCATGTTCGGGTAGAGCGCGTACGACTGGAACACCATGGCGATGTCCCGGTCCCGGGGGGCCTTGTCGTTGACCCGCTTGCCGGCGATGCGCAGTTCGCCGGAGCTGATGTCCTCCAGGCCGGCGATCATGTTGAGGGTGGTGGACTTTCCGCAGCCCGAGGGGCCGACCAGGATCACGAACTCACCGTCGGCGATCTCCAGGTCGACGTCCCGCACGGCGACCGTCCCGTCCGGGAAACTCTTGCTCACCTTGTCGAGCACGATGTCAGCCATGACTACTCACCTATCCCTTGACTGCGCCGGAGGTCAGGCCGGACACGATGCGGCGCTGGAAGAAGAGGACGAACAGGATGATGGGCACGGTGATCACCACGGCGGCGGCGCAGATCGCCCCGGTGGGGTCCTCGAACTGTGACGCGCCGGTGAAGAACGACAACGCCGCCGGCACCGTGCGGGACCGCTCGGTGGAGGTCAGCGAGATGGCGAACAGGAAGTCGTTCCAGCAGAAGATGAAGACCAGGATCGCCGTCGTGAACAGGCCGGGAGCGGCCAGCGGGGCGATCACCCGCCGGAACGCCTGCGCCTGCGTCGCGCCGTCCATCTTCGCCGCCTTCTCCAGGTCCCACGGGATCTGCTTGAAGAACGCCGACAGCGTGTAGATCGCCAACGGCAACGCGAAGGTGATGTACGGCAGGATCAGCCCGAGCCAGGTGTCGAAGATCCTGGCCTGCCGTTCGATCTCGAATAGCGGCGACACCAGCGACACCTGCGGGAACATCGCGATCAGCAGCGAGATGCCGACCAGCAGCCGCTTGCCCGGGAAGTCCAGGCGACTGATCGCGTACGCGGCCATCGCCCCGAGCACCACCGCGATCAGGGTGGCGATGAGCGCGATGCCGATGGAGTTGACAAGCGCCCGGACGAACTGGTCGGTGTCGAAGATCGTGCGGTAGTTGTCCAGCGTCCACTCCCGGGGGAAGAACTTCCCGTCGGTGAGGGTGGCCGGCGTCTTGAACGACAGCGAGGCGATCCACAGCACCGGGACCAGCGCGAAGACGACCACGAGGATGTCCAGCAGGCCCCAGCGCAGCTTCGCCCGGGTGGTGGTTTCCGCAGCCATGTCAGCGCCTCTCGGAATCGTCGCTGCCGGGGGCAGCGGTGCCGAACAGCTTCACGAAGACGAAGGCGATGATCGCCACCGTGATGAAGACCAGCACCGACATCGTCGAGCCGATGCCGAGGTTGAGACCCCGCAGCAGGTTGTTGTAGGCGAGCATCGACACCGACGAGGTTTCGTTGCCGCCGGCGGTCAGGACGAAGATGTTGTCGAACACCCGGAACGCGTCCAGGGTGCGGAACAGCAGCGCGACCAGGATCGCCGGCTTCATCACCGGCAGCATCACCTTGGTGAACTTCTGCCAGGCCGTCGCGCCGTCGGTGGAGGCGGCCTTGAGCAGGTCGTCCGGCACCAGGGCCAGCCCGGCCATCAGCAGCAGCGCCATGAACGGCGTGGTCTTCCAGATCTCGGCCAGCATGATGATCGCCAGCGAGCTGGCCCGCTCGGTGAGGGGCGCGCCGTCACTGAACAGGTCGGCCAGGTAGCCGGTGCCGGGCGTCCAGGCGTACCGCCAGGAGAAGGCCGCGACCACCGTGACGATGCCGTACGGGATGAGCGCGGAGGTACGGACGATGCCCCGCCCGACGAGCGTACGGTGCATGATCAGCGCCAGTCCCATGCCGAGCACCAGCTCGACGGCCACGGTGACCACCGTGATCAGCGTGGTCACCCCGAACGCCGTCCACCAGAACTCGTTGGTGAGCACGGTGACGTAGTTCTCCAGCCCGATGAACTCGCGCTGGTCGGGAAAGCGCAGGTCGTAGCGCTGCAACGACAGCCAGACCGAGTAGACGATCGGGTACGCGGTGACCGCGACCATCACCAGGGCGGCGGGCGCGCAGAGCAGCCAGCCGAGTCGACGTTCGGCCTTCTTGTTCTCGCTCAGCGGCGCCTTGCGGCGGCTGCCTCGCTGGGTGGGCACCGCGGCACGCTGGCCGTCGGTCCTCTCCGGTGTCTGCGTGGTGGCGGGCCGGGTCATGGCAGCACCCCCTTCGACTCCAGGGCGTCGGCGATGGCGTCGCGCAGCTCGTCGGCGGTCTGCTGCGGACGAATACCGGACGGCGGCGACAGGAGCGCCGACATGACTGTGGAGATGCTCTGGTAGGCCGGCGTCAGAGGCCGCGTCGCCGGGTCCTTCAGCTCTTCCAGGATGGTGTCCTTCATGGGGTACGCCTCGGTCATCTCGGGCTCGTCGAAGACGGCCTCGATGGTCGGTGGCACGCCGTCGTTGATCGCGGAGAACTTCTGGTGCTCCGCGCTGCGCAGGCACCGCGCGGCCTCGAACGACAGCTCCGGGTGCTTCGAGTACGAGCTGACGGCCAGGTTCACCCCACCGATGGTGACCTTGCTGGGGGTGCCCTCGTCGACGCCCGGCACGCGGGCCCAGCCGACCTGCTTGGCCAGCTCCGGGTTGGCCTCCTGCAGGGCCGGATAGACGAACGGCCAGTTCACCTGGAACGCGCCGGCGCCGGACTGGAACTCCAACCGGACCGGGTCCTCGGTGGCGTTGCTGAACGACGGTGAGGTCACGCCCGACGTGGCGAACCGCTGCAACTGCTCCAGCGCCCGGACCGTGCCGTCGTCCATCACGGCCTTCTTGCCGTCGTCGGAGAGGACCTTTCCGCCCGCGCTCTCGGCCAGCGTGTTGTAGAGGACGACCAGGCCCTCGTACTGCGCGCCCATGGTCAGCACCTGGTACGGCTTGCCCTGGTCCTTGAGTTGCCGGGCCGCCGTGATCATCTGGTCCCAGGTGGTCGGCGGCTGCGGCACCAGGTCCTTGCGGTACCAGAGGAGCTGCACGTTGGTGTTCTTCGGCGCGGCGTAGAGCTTGTCCTCGTAGCGGGCGGTCTCCAGCGGCCCGGCGAGGGTGCCCTGCTCGACCTCGCTCTTGTCGTGACCGGTCCACTCACGAATCCAGTCGGCGCTGGCGAACTCCTGGGTCCAGGTGACGTCCAGCCCGAGGATGTCCATGCCGGTGTCCTCGGCGGCGAGCCGGCGGACCATCTGCACCCGCTGGTCGTCGGCCTGCCGGGGCAGCACCCGGTAGGCGATCTCGTACCGCCCCTTCGCCTGCGTGTTGCAGTCGTCGACGACCTTCTGCAGGTTCTGCTCCGGCGGGTAGTACAGGTTGAGCGTCGGTGGGCCGCCACTCTCGCCGCCGCCGCACGCGGCCAGCGGCGCGACCAACGCCAACGCGGCAGCCGCCGCGCCGAGCCGTCCAACCGGCCGGCGTCGGTGTCGAGCCGTTTCGGGGTCCGTCATCGCCCTCCCCCTTCCTTGGCGCAACAGACCGGGGAGGGCATCCGTGCCCCGGCGCACGGCGAGCTTCCTCCGAGCCGAGGAGCTGCGGAAACGCTCCGCTCGGATACTCCGTGCGGCTACACTGCCCCGCTCGCCGAGCCACGAAACCTGCCCGCAACGGGCAGGACGAGCACCCCGCAAGATCGGCGCAACATCCCGGAAACTGCTGCCTTCGCGCGGCCGGAGGCAGCACCATCACCGAAACTGCGCGAATCTTGCCCGTCCCGACCGACAGCGTCAGCCCCGGGCTCGCGCCCACGAGAGGAAGCTCGCCGAGATGCCGGACGGCGAGCGGGTGGCGCACGCCGACAACCAGCTCACCGCGCAGATCGTCGACACGTCGACGACCCGCAGTGGCGCAAGTCGACACGGTCGGGCGGCAACGGCGGCTCCTGCGTCGAGGTCGCCGACAACCTGCCGCACGTCGTGCTGGTCCGCGACACCAAGGACCGCGACGGCGGCACCCTGCACGTCACCCCGACGTCCCCGTCCCCGCCCGGCCGCCCGCGCCGATCTTGCAGTTCCGGTCGTCGAGAAGCCTGGATTGCGGCCTATGTCGGCACAGAAAGTGCAAGATCGCGGTCAGGCGCCGGTCGATCTTGATCCACCGGGGCTCCGTGCGGCGAGCGGGGCTTCGTGCCGCACTGGCTCCGGCGGGCGTGGCGCCTGCCCCACGGTCAGCCCCGGGTCGGGCATGCTGGGACGGTGATCGCACGCTTCAAGGACCTCTGTCTGGACGCCGTCGACCCGCTCGCCCTGGGCGGCTTCTGGGCGCGGGTGCTCGACGCCGACGTCGCCGACGCCGGTGACGGCGACACCCGCGTCGACCCCCGCTCGGCGCGCTCGGACGCCGAGTCGATCTGGGTGAACCGGGTGCCCGAGCCCCGGGTCGGCAGCACTCGCGTACACCTGGATGTGCGCCTGGCGGACGCGGACCCGGCGGCGCTCCTCGCGGCCGGTGCGCGGGCGGTGCGCGAGCCCGACGGCGACGTCGACAGGTGGGTGCTGGCCGACCCGGAGGGCAACCAGTTCTGCGTGCTCCCGGCCGGCGACGAGGCTCACCCCGGCCCGGTCGAGCTGGTGGTGGCCGCTGTCGACCCGGCCGCTCAGGCGGCCTGGTGGGCCGGCCTGCTCGGCGGTACGACCGCCTCCGGCCCGAACACCGCGTCGCTGCACGACGCCGCCGGCTTTCCCTGGGAGGCCTGGGTGTTCGACGGGGTCGACGAGCCCAAGGCCGTCAAGAACCGGATGCACTGGGACGTCGAGATGGTGGCCCCGGAGCCGACCGCCCTGCTGGACGCTGGCGCGACGCTGCTGCGCGAGCCGGTCGACAGGGCGTACTGGTGGGTGCTGGCCGACCCGGAGGGCAACGAGTTCTGCGCCTTTTCGCCGCCGACCACCGGGTGAACGACCGACTACCGAGCGCGGGCGGTCTGCACTAGCGTCTTTCCCAGCGCCGCAGCCAGCGCGTTCGCCGCCGACGTCGACACGCCTCCGGCCGACCCAGCCTGCCCGATCGGTTGGTTATCGCGGGAACGTCCCTGCGCCACCGCACCGGTTCGGCAGGATCGTCCCAATGAGGGAGGTGCCGCCGTGCAGGACACCCGCGCTCTCGCCCTGACGTTCGAGGTGAGCGGCCTGCCACCGGTCAAGACCGAAGCGTTGTCCATCTTCGCCGCCGGGCACCGGCAGGCGACGAGGGTCCGCACCCTGCTCCAGGCCGCCCTCGGCGCGGCCCAGCGCACCGGCTGGACGCCACTGCCCGGGCCGATCGAGGTGGACGTGGTTCTGCGGTGCCCGCCCGGGCACCGTACGTCCGACGCCAGCACGCTGCTCGGTGGCGTCTGCGCGGTACTCCAGGACAAGAAGCGCGTCGCCACCATCGGCCTGGCGCATCTCGGCGTCCTGGTGGACGTCGCCCTCTACGACGACGACCGGCAGATCCGCCGGTTGTCGTACCACGAGGAGCCGGCGGAGGACTTCTCCTACCAGGTGCGGGTCGCCGCCGTACCGACCGGCGTTTGACCGACGGCCGCGGTGGGGTATCGCGGACGCCGACGAAGGGAGCACCGATGTCGGAGCCACATGTCACGCTCGACCCACGCGGGCTCGATCCTGTGCAACAGAAGCTGCGCGGCCCGTTGGAGGACCAGCTGACCTCGGCTCTCCAGGCAGCCACCGACCGAATTCGAGCCAGCTACGCTGGTGAACCGGTCGAGCAGGTGTGCCAGCGGCTGTTGGACGAGACCCGATCCGGGTTGCACCCCGACATCGCGGCCGGCTTCAACCCGGACATGGACGAGTTCTGCCGCGTGGCGATCTCGATCGTCCGCGGCGGCGAGGGAGAGCCGGACGCCCACCACGCCGGCGACGGCCGGCACCGCGCCTAGGCACAGCAATCTCCGGTGGCCGGGTCAGGACCGGGTCCGCAACTACCCGGCCCTGACCCCCGGCCGTCCGACGGGGGAGCGGACAGCTCAGGCATTTCACCACGCGCGTAGGCGTGGCACGACGCCACGCGGCTCGGTGGGGAGGCCCGGGCCGCCCTGCACTCAGCTCCACGGTGCCCGCCTGCCGGACGCCGGTGCGTCCCCGGCACACCCCGAAAGGCCGCGAACGCCGGCCCAGGCTAGGCGGATCGCGCCGGGCCGGACAAGCGTCGCCGGGCCGGTCAGAGCGTGACTGATCTCAAGGGCAAAAAGCGGCAGGTACGCGTAACGCGACCATGATCGCCGACGCTGTTCGGGTTCGACGGTCAGAAGTGCCGGAGCAGATCCGGGAAGGCGGCCAGCCGCAGCACGCCGTTGTCGGTCGGGTCCAACTCGTCGTGCTCCAACACCCAGGTGTTCTCGTTCGGGATGAACACCGCGTTCAGACCGGCCGCCCGCGCCGGCAGGATGTCCGACTTCGGGGAGTTGCCGATCATCCACGCCCGGGCCGGCTCGAACCCGTGCTCGCGGACCAGCCACCGGTACGTGTCGACGTCCTTCTCGGCGACGATGTGCGCGGCCCCGAAGTGGTGCAGCAGGCCGCAGGCGTCCAGCTTGCGCTGCTGCTCCTCCCGGTCACCCTTGGTCAACAGCAGCAGCTCGTGCCGCTGCGCCAACTCGTCGAGGGCCTCGGCGACGCCGGGCATCAACTCCACCCGGTGCTCCACCAATGCCAGGGCCAGCCGGTCGATCTCCTGGCGCTCCGCGTCGGTGGCCGGCCGTTTACGCAGCCGTTCCAGGCACTCGCCGAGACTGCGCAGGAACACCTTGCTGCCGTACCCGTGCGCGACCGCGTTGGCCCGCTCGATGTCGTCCAGGATGGTCCGGATCTCCACCTGGTTCATCGTGGGGTGGTCGATCCAGGTCAGGAAGTCGTCGATCACCCGCTCGAAGACGACGTTGTTCTCCCACAACGTGTCGTCCGCGTCGAAGATCAGCACCTGCGCCCGTCGGCGGGCCTCCTGGTCGACGGTCATGCCGGCCTCCTCGCGATCATGCTCGTGCGGACGCGACTCTAGGGCATCGCCTGCCCCGCACCCACCGGGTTTCCGCTCGCCGGGCAGGGCCACGACAGCAGCCTCTCCGTGATCATCGTCTCCCGCTCCTCCTGCGCCTCCGGGCGCAGGCGACCACCCCGGGTGAGCATGACGACGCCGTGCAGCAGACTCCAGCCCACCTCCGCGAGCGAGTCCGGGTCGCGGCCGTGCGCGAGCGGGAGCAGGGCCGCCCGCAGCGCGGCGAAGACGGCCCTCGGCGCCGCCGGCACCCCGGCCACGCCGAGGGCGAGGTCCGGGGTCAGCGCGAGCATCGCGTCGTAGACAGCCGGATTGGCGTACGCGAAGTCGAGGTACGCCCCCGCCATCACCGCCCACGCCCGTTCGGGGCACGGGTTGTCGGCGTGCGCCGCGGTCAGCGCGGCGGCCAGCTCGGCGAAGCCGTGCACCGCGACGGCGGCCAGTAGCGCATCCTGGTCGGCGAAATGCCGGTAGAGATCGCCGATGTCCATGGTGGCCCTCTCGGCGACCCGACGGACGCTCAGTCCCAGCCAGCCCTCGGCTTCGGCCAGCTCACGGGCGGCGGTGACGATGACGAAGCGTCGCTCCTGGTCGGTGGCCTCCTCGGCAGGTACGGACACCGGCCGAGCGTAACGACCCGCACTGTCCGCACCGGCGTCGTGACGGATTGGTGACTCTTCACCTGCTCCGCGTCACCGGAGAAGTCCCCATCGGGAACTCACACACCGTGCGCCACGGGGCAACGTCCGGTGTTCCCGCGATGAGCCTGACCACCTCGACGGTCGCCCTGAGCGGCAGATGTTCCGCGACCGCCTCGGCGGCGTCCTCCAGCACCGACCGCGCAGCGTCGTGACCGATCGTCAGGTGCGGCACGACGTCCGAGTGCGTGCCATCGTATGGAGGCGCCTCGGGGAAACGGTGCCATACCGCTGCGGTGAGTTCTCGGAACAGATCGTCCGGCTGCGGCGCGAGCCAGACGACGGCATCGCCGAACCAGCCCACCTGGGTCAGCGAGATGTCGGACCGTGGAACCGCCGCGACGATGTCCCGTACGGTCGCCAGCACCGCCGCATCGATCCGTTCCGGTGGGAGGAACGGGTAGAGCACGGTCACGTGCGCGGGCACGCCCCAGGAAGCGGCGCGGTCCAGCGACGCGCGGAACCGCCCCACCGCAGGCTCCGCGTCAGGTATCGGCACGATCAGCGCAGTCTGCGTAGGTCCCATCGCCGCAGTGTCCGACCACGACAGCGATAGTGCCAACGGATTACCGTCCCGAGGCGAACCGACGCCCGAGCACTCGGGACGTCTGCGCGGTCGTTCAACGGCGCAACGCGGTGGCCTGCCGCATGTGTGCCAGCTTCTCGGGGTTGCGGACGGCGTACAGGCCGGTGACGAGACCGTCGTCGACGCGCACCGTCAGCACGGTGTCGAGTTCGCCGTCGAACCGGACGATCAACGCCGGCCAGCCGTTGACCTCGGCGGGGTGCAGCGACAGCGCGGCGACCTCCACCTTTCGCGAGGCCAGCAGACGGGCCACCTTGTCGGCGCCGACGACGGGCCGCAGCACCGCCTGCTTGATGCCACCGCCGTCGCCCAGCAGGACGACGTCGGGTGCCAGGATGTCGAGCAGGCCCTGCACGTCGCCCAGGTCGACCGCACGCTGGAACGCCTCCAACGCGCGGCGCGCCTCGGCCGCCGAGACCGGGCCGCGCGGCCGGCGTGCGGCAACGTGTGCCCGTGCCCGGTGGGCGATCTGGCGAACCGCGGACGGGCTCTTCTGCACGGTCGCGGCGATCTCGTCGTAGCCCACCTCGAACACCTCCCGCAGGACGAACACCGCCCGTTCGGTCGGGCCGAGCGTCTCCAGCACCAGCAGCATCGCCGTCGACGTTCTCCGCCAGCTCGACGTCCTCGGCGACGTCGGGCGTGGTCAGCAGCGGCTCGGGCAGCCACGAGCCGACGTAGGACTCCCTGCGCCGGCCGTTCGTCCGCAGCCGGTTCAGCGCCTGGCGGGTGGTGATCCGGACCAGGTAGGCGCGCTGGTCGCGTACCGCCGCGTGGCCGGCGTCCGCCCACCGCAGCCAGGTCTCCTGGAGTACGTCCTCGGCATCGGCCGCCGAGCCGAGCATCTCGTACGCGACGGTGAAGAGCAGGTTCCGGTGCGTGACGAACGCGTCCACGAAGGGATCCATGCGCGACTCCTGGCCTCGACGTCGGTTCACCACCACCCGACACCGGTCGATCCTCACCTGTGACACCACGGGCCTGTGCAGCACATCACCCGCCGGAGCGTCACAGCCACCGGGCCGGCGGTGTCTCCTGGTCGACCCCAACCCGGAGGGAACTTCCATGAACATCGCGCTGTGGATCGCGGCCGGACTGCTGGCGGCGGTCGCTCTGGCCGGCGGCATCACCAAGACGTTCGTACCCCGCAAGAAGCTGGCCTCGCACCGCGGCGGCGGGTGGACCGGGGACGCCAGCGACGGCTTCGTCAGGACTCTGGGGGTGCTCGAACTCCTGGCCTCCGCCGGCCTGATCCTGCCCGCGGTGCTGGACATCGCGCCGGTCCTGGTGCCGGTCACCGCCATCTGCTGGGTCCTGCTGATGATCGGCGCGATGATCACCCATCTGCGCTACAGGGAGGCGAGGTTCGTCGCGGTGAACGCGGTGTACCTCGCCCTGGCCGCCTTCGTGGCCTGGGGTCGGCTCGGCCCCGAGTCCTTCAGCGGCTGACATGCACTGGAAATCCACATCGCCTCGCTAGCCTGGCGCGATGACCTCGCCGACCCCGCCGACCCCGCCACGTCGACGCACGCGACGCCTCTTCGTGGCCGGGCTCGGCGTCGTGGGCCTGCTGGCCTGCGGGTGGGGCCTGTGGTTCCTGTCTCTGTGGGCATTCGGCGACGAGGGTTCGTTGCCGCCGAAATGGCGTATCCCGGACGTGCCCGCCGGGGCGACAGTCGTCGACCAGAGCGAGACGTGCGCCTCCGGCGGGTGCTCGTGGCAGGTCACGGTGGCGCCCCCGGCCGGGCAGTCCCCGGAGGAACTCGCCGAGCGGATGGGTCTCGCCGAGCAGCAGGACCTGCCGCCGAAGCTGTTCGACCCCGGGTCCGTCTACGTGGTGGCGGAACCCAGGAACGGCCAGTTGGTCATCTACGTCGGCTACGAGTGAGCCGCCCCGCGACATCCGCACACTTTCGGTGAAGTTGCTGCCTCCAGCCGCCGTGATGCAGCAACAACCCTGAAGTTGCGTCGATGCAGCGGCGCTCACGGCGCAGCGCGGCAAGGGTCGGGGGCAGCGGCGACGGCCTACCGGGGCCGACAATCAGCCCAGGCCGCGCTGCCGGGCGAGCAGCTCGACGGCGTCCTTGGCCTCCCGCAAACCGACACCGGTCGCCTCCCGGTACGCCTTGATGGCCTGGATCTTGCGGCCGGCGAGCAGCTCTTGCAGGACCGCCCCGGGAGCCTCGAGCTCCGGCTCGCGGATGTCGAGGTGCGCCATGATCAGATCCAGCTTGCGCTCGACCACGGCGAGCCGGCGAGCCAGCTGATCCGCGTCGGAACGACGGCCACCTCCCGCGACCAGGAACACGAGCACGAGCGACAAGACGACGGCGATGGGCACTGTCCACTCCATAACGCGCCATTGAACACCGGCGCGGGTCCTGACACCACGCCCGCTTCGGGCTCGTTGGTCAAGCCCGTCCGGCATGCCTGATCGTTCCGGCGGACCCCGGCATGGCCTCGGCGTCATCCCGCACGCCCGTGCTCGCGTGCTCGCACGCCCGTGCTCGATCCAGGATGTAGTGGCCTCCCGCGCCGAGGACACCACTACAACAAGGATCGAGCGCGATCATGACGGAACCCGCCCGCAAGATCCGCACACTTTCAGGGATGTTGCTGCCTCCGGCCGCCGTGATGCAGCAACATCCCTGAAGTTGCGCGGACGGCCCACCGCCGATGATCACGATCCGGCTCACAGCGCCATCCTTTCGCTCGCGACTGCGGGGCTCCGCT
>NZ_JBEXIL010000043.1:0-51419 GCF_040608555.1 Micromonospora sp. NPDC005172 | reverse complement strand
ACAACACATTCAACGGCATCGCCGAGCAGTTCGACCTCACCCTCGCTGGGCCGGGAACGGTCGGGTCGGACGCGGCCGCACCGGGTGCCGCCGGCGCCGCCGAGCGACGCCGACGCAGCAGGAGTACGACCACAGCGGTGAGGACGAGCAGCAGGAGTACGCCCCCGACGACCAGCAGCCACGGGAAACCACCCGATTCGGTGTCGGCGGCTGCCGGCGAGGCCGAGGGGCGGGGCGGCGCCTCGGCGACGGCGCGCAGTTCCGTCGGCTTGTCCTGGTTGGAGTCGACCTTCCAGGTGACCGATCGACCGTTGACGATGCCATTGGTGTCGATCACCCGTCCGGGAAAGGTCACCGAGATCTCGAACGACATCAGCTTGAGGAATGCCTGCTGCTGTTGAGGATTCTGCTGGGTAGCTTTCCCGCCGTATTTCTTCGGGTCCAGCGGTAACGTGAAACGGTAGAAGTCGCCGTCCCGGACCAGTTTGACGCTCGCGCTGTCGAAGCCCGCCAGCGGTGCCCTGCGGTAATTGATCTGGGTGCCGAAGAGTTTGCTGTCCTCGTAGCCTGTCTCCTCGCCGGGAGGCAGCGCCGGAATGTTCTGCCGCAGCTCGGCGAACGCGGCCGGGATGTTCTTGTTCTGGGAGCTCAGCACGGACTTCTGGGCGGTCAGCAGCAACTGGCCGTCGACCGTGTCGTCGGCGTTGACGGTGAGCCCCATGTTGAGTTGCATGCAGCCGCTCAACGCGGCGAGCAGAAGGAGACACACCGCGACGCGGAATGCCCTACCGCGGTTGACTCTCCTGTTCATGCGCTCAGTGTGTGTGATCGCTTTCACCATCGGCAGTCAGCGATCGGTCACTAGGTAGTCGCCGATTGTACCGGCGCGCTGTCGTATTTGGCCGAGGCCGAGAGCGGTCCCGAAGAATAGACTGAAGCTTTGCGCCGCCGGCCGGAATGAGCGGTGACTCAGCCCTGCGGCGGCCGCCAGTCGACGCACCAGGTCATGCTCCGCAGCGTGACGCTGGCCGGGACGAGGCGCAGCGCGGCGGTGCGGGCCGCGAGGGCGAGAGGGTTGCGCAGTTGCTGGCCGTACCGCCCGGCGCGCAGGGACGCGCGGGCGACGGCCTGGGTGCGGGGGCGACGCTGCTCGTCGTACGCCGCCAGGGCGGCGGGCAACCCCTGCGCGCCCCCGGCGCAGGCCGCGCCGAGCACCACCGCGTCCTCGATGGCCTGGCCGGCGCCCTGCCCGAGGTTCGGCGTCATCGCGTGGGCCGCGTCGCCGAGCAGGGCCACCCGTCCCCGCACGTACGACGGCAGCGCCGTGGCCAGGTGGTGGATGTCGTTGCGCAGGACCACTCCGGGTGGGGTGGCGGCCAGCAGCGCGGGGATGGGGTCGTGCCACGTGCCGAAGTGCTCCCGAACCGCCGCCAGCTCGTCCGGGGCGTGGCCGCCGGGCGGGGCGTTGCGGGCCGCGTACCAGTAGAGCCAGCCGTCGCCGATCGGCACCATGCCGAACTCGGCGGCCGGGCCCCAGGTGATCGCCGTCGGGATCGGTTCCGGGAACGCGATGGCGGCCCGCCAGGCCGTCGAGCCCGCGTACACCGGGGCGGGGATCTCCGGCCAGAGCTGGGCGCGCAGCCGGCTGCGCAGGCCGTCGGCGCCGACCACCAGGTCGGCGTGGAGGGTTCGCGGGCCGTCGGGCCCGCGGTAGCGCACCGTCGCGTGGTCGGAGTCGGAGTCGACGTGCTCGACCTCGGCACCGGTGTGCAGCGACGACGCGGGCAGCGCCTCGCGCAGGATGCGGTGCAGGGTGGCCCGGTGGACGCCGAGCGCGCTGGTGCCGAGCTGTCGGACCATCTCTGCCGCGTCCATGCGGGACAGCCACCGGCCCCGCCGGTCGCGGACCCCGCCGGGGGCCTCGGCGTGCGCGTTGGACCGCAGGGCCGAGCTCAGGCCGAGGGCGTCCAGGGCGCGTAGCGCGTTGGCCATCAGGCTCAGCCCGGCGCCCACCTCGCGCAGTTCGGGGGCGCGTTCCAGCACGGTGACCCGCCAACCACGCCGGTGCAGGGCGAGCGCCGCGCTCAGCCCCCCGATGCCGCCGCCGACCACCACCGCGTGTGGCTCGTCCATGTCGTCCACCCTTCTACACCTGTAGAAGAGGGATACTACCTGCGCACCGCGCAGAGGAGGAACCCCGTTGAACGCCCGCGCCCACCGGATCGCGCTGCTGACCGACGCGGCCATCGAACTGATCGCCGACGGCGGCATGCGGGCGCTCACCCATCGGGCCGTCGACGCGCGCGCCGAGCTGCCACCCGGCACCACCTCGGCGTATCTGCGCACCCGGCAGGCGCTGATCGAGGCGGTCGTGCAACGCCTCGTCGAGCGGGACCGGCTGGACCTGGCCGCGAACGACCTGCCCACCGAGCCGCCCGCCCCGGCGCCGGGTCCCCGGCTGGACAGCGGCGACCTCGACCAGCTCGCCGCCGGGGTCGCCGAGGTGCTCGACCGGTGGCTGAGCGTGGGGCGCAGCCGCACGCTGACCCGCTACGCCTGCCTCCTGGAGGCGGTGCACCGCCCCGAGCTGCGCGGCATCCTGCAACACGGCACCGGCATTCGCGCACAGGCACGCGACCTGCTGAGCCGGGCCGGCGCCACCGACCCCGACCGTCAGGGTGACCAGTTCGTCGCGTACGTCGACGGGCTGCTCTTCGACCGTCTGGTCGGCGCGGGCGCGCTCACCGCCCCGCCCTCCGGCAGCGCGGCCAGCCGCGCCGACCTCGCCGACGCCGTCCGTACGCTGCTGCGCGCCCTGACCGGACGTTGAGCGGGCCCGGACTGTGCGCAGGACGAAAGCGGGACGGCGGCGAGCAGCCCGGTAGGCGGCTCCGCCGCGCGATGGTGGACGATCACGCGAGAAGCGTTCCGGCCGTGGACCGGTGATCGTTCCCGGCCGTGCACGGCGTCGGTCGACCGGTGGGAGGTGGCGATGGCGTGGTTCGAGGGCCTGCGGGTCGCCGGCCGCCGGTTGCGGCAGGGTTGGCGTCCGGTGCTGGAGGCGACCGTCGCGGCGACCGTGGCCTGGCTGCTCGCCACCCGCCTGCTCGGGCACCCGCAGCCGTTCTTCGCGCCGGCCGCCGCGCTGATCGTCCTCGGTCAGGCGCGTGGGCAGCGCATCCGGCGAGCGGTCGAGGTGGTGCTCGGGGTCGCCGCCGGGGTGCTCGTCGCGGACCTGGTCGTGCAGGCGCTGGGGCCCGGCAGCACGTGGACGGTCTGCGCCGTCATCCTGCTCACCGTCCTGCTCGCGGTCGCCTTCGGCGCCACCGGCGTGACCCTGGTGCAGGCCGCGGTCTCCGCGCTCTACCTGGTGGTGGTCGCGCCGGCGGACGCGTCGCTGGTGCCGTTCCGCTTCGTCGACGCGCTGATCGGCGGCACGGTGGCGCTCGCCGTCAGCCTGCTCGTCGACGCCCGGCACCCGCTCGCGCCGCTCGTCGCCGAGGTGCGGCGGACGTTCGACGAGCTGGCCGGTCTGCTGGGCGAGATCGCCGACGCGCTGGACGAACGCGACGAGGCGGCGGCGGTGGCGGCGCTCACGCGCGCCCGGGGCATGGACGCCCGGGTCGACGGACTGCGCGACGGCGTGCTCGCCGCCGGCGAGGCGCTGCGGCTCAACGTGCGCCGACGTCGGCACATCGGCCGGCTGCGGTCGGTGGACGAGTCGGTCCGGCAGATCGACTACGTCGTGCGCAACGTCCGGGTGCTGGCCCGCGCCGGTGTGACGCTCAGCCGACTGCGGACTCCCACGCCGCCCGAGCTGGGCGACGCGTTGCGCTGCCTGGTGGAGGCGGTCCGGGAGGCCGGCGGGGCGCTCGCCGCCGACCTGGACGGGCAGGAGGACGTCGCCGACCAGCACGCCCTGCGGGCGGACGACGCCGCGCTGGCCGCCGTCCGTACCGCCGGGCAGCTCTTCGGCTCGACCCAGACCCTTCCCCTCGCCATGATCATCGGTCAGGTCCGGGCAACCGCCATCGACCTGCTGCGGGGCGTGCATCCCGACGACGCCGCCGTCCTGGCGCGCGTGGACGAGGCCCTCGGCCTCCCCGCCGTCTGACCCGGCCCGGCGATCCGGTCATGCGGTGAGCCAGTCGGTGGCGGTCTCGCGGACCCGGGCGGGCAGGTCGTGGCCGCCGGCGAACTCCTCGTAGGTGACGTCGTAGCCGATACCGCGCAGGTGCGGCACGAAGCGGCGGCTGCACACGTCGATCGGCAGAACTCGGTCGTCCACCCCGTGCGAGACGAAGATCCGTGGTCGCCCGCGGACGACCGGCGGCGCGGCGAAGCCGGGGGAGAAGGCCAGCACCGCGTCGACCAGGTCGCCGTTGGCCAGGCCCAGCGAGAGCGCGTACGAGGCCCCGTCGGAGAAACCGCCAAGCGTCACACCGGCGACCGGGTAGCCGTCGAACGCGCTGGCCAGCAACGCGTCGATGTGCCCGACGTCCACCCCGAAGTCACCGGCGATCAGGTCCCAACTGGTCGCCGACGACTGGGGGGCGATCAGCAGCAGGCGGTACGCGTCCGCGACCGGCAGCAGCAGGTCCAGTCCGTGCCGGGCGGAACCTCCCGCCCCGTGCAGCAGCACCACCAGCCGGTAGGGGGCGCGGTCGGCCGCCGGCTCCGGCACGTACGCCATCGCCGGCCTACCGCCGTCGCCGCCGGGCAGCGGCACGACACCGGTGGGCCCGGTCACCACCGGCGGGTGCGGGCGAGTGGTCAACCGGCCGTCCCGGGAGCCCTGCGCGGGCGCTCGGGTCGGCGGCGCGGGGTCGGACACGGGCCACCAGCTCCTCGCGGTCGACGAGAGGTGCGAGGCGGTTACCCGGCCGGCCGCCCGTTAACCGGCGGGGCGCTCAGGCACTGTCGCGGGCCACCAGCGTGGACGGGAAGAGCGTCACCGGCGCTCCCGGACGACCGGCCAGCACGGCGGCGGCCGCCGCGGCGGCGATCCGGCCCACGGGGTGGCTCGCGGTGGTCAGCGCCGGCGCGGTCATGCCGGCCAGCGGGATGTCGTCGAAACCGGCCACCGCGACATCCCCGGGTACGCGCACACCGTCCTCGCGCAGCGCCACGATCACGCCGAGGGCCGTCTCGTCGCTGATCGCGTAGATCGCGTCGACGTCCGGCCAGCGGCGCAGCGCCTCGCCGGCCGCCTCCCGGCCCCGCGCCGCCGTGAAGTCTCCCTGCACGACCCGCTCGGGCAGGCCGGCCTGGCGCATCAGGTCGCGGTACGCCCGGACCGGCCGCTGCGCGCACGGCAGCCAGCGCGGACCGGTCACCATGGCGATGCGGCGACGGCCCGTGGCGTACAGGTGGCGCAGCACCGCGTCGGTGCCGGCGGTGTTGTCGACGTCGAACGACGGCACCGTGGCCGAGCCGATGCCGATCGAGGCGATCCGGCCATACAGTGCCCGGGGTACCGCCTCCAGCAACTCCTCGGTGGTGTTGACCAGCACGACGCCGCACACGCTCCGGTCGGCGGCGAGCTGGTCGAGCCCGTGCGGCTCGCCCAGCGGCAGCCAGTGCAGCGCCACTCCGACGCCGGCCGGCGCGCACACCCGGGCGGCCGAGCCGACCACCTTGTGGACGTACGGGTCGTCCAGCACCGCGGCGCTGGTCCCCAGGGCGGCCACCACCAGCCGCACGCCGCCGCCGCGTACCAGTGCCCGGGCGGCCGGGTTGGGCACGTAGCCGAGCTGGTCGGCGGCCGTCGCCACCCGCGCCCGGGCGGCCGGCGAGGCGAACCCCGTGCCGGCGATCACCCGCGACGCGGTGGACCGGGACACGCCGGCGGCCCGGGCGACGTCCTCCAGCGTGGCCGGCCGGTGCGCCGCTGCCGTCATCGTGCCCTCCCCCCGGGTGCCCGCCCGGTGCGGGCGTACGCCTGCCAGGAATCATCCCCCGACCTGCGGGCTCCCGGTAAGGGGTGGTGGCCCGCTTGTGGTGGTAGCGCTCTCAGGTGTGCGATCGTGCGAGGAGATCACCCCTAGGAAGAGGACCACCCCGTGAGTGCCCCCACCAGTCCCGCCGTCGCCCCGGACGCCACCGTCCCGGCGCGGGCCGTCCGGCTCGCCCGCAACGGCGTCGCCCTGACCTTCACCCTGAACGGCCTGGCCGTCGGCAGCTGGTTCTCCCGGGTGCCGGCCGTCCGGGAGGCGCTGGACCTGTCCGCCGGCCGCCTCGGGCTGCTGTTGCTGGCGCTGAGCGTCGGCGCGTTGCTCGCCATGCCGACGTCCGGCCTGCTCGCCCAGCGCCTCGGCTCGGCCCGCACCGTGACCCTCGCCACCGTGCTCGTCGCGATCGGCCTGATCGTGGCCGGGCTGGGCGCTACGGTCGCCGGGTCGGCCGTCGTCGTCGCGTTGGGGATGGTCGCCTTCGGTTACGGCTCCGGCGCCTGCGACGTGGCGATGAACGTCGAGGGCGCGGCGGTGGAGCGCCGGTTGGGGCGTACCGTCATGCCTCGCTTCCACGCTGCCTGGAGTCTCGGCTCGGTGGCCGGCGCGGGCTTCGGCGCGGGCGCGGCCCGGCTGGACGTGCCGGTCGGCGCGCACGTCGCAGTAATCGCGGTGGTGGTGCTGGTCGGCACCGCGTTCGCGTCCCGGGCGTTCCTGCCGCAACCTGTCGTCGACGCCACCGACACCTCGACCGACACCAGCCCGGCCGGCCGCCGTCGGGCCCAGCTCGCCGCGTGGCGCGAGCCGCGCACCCTGCTGATCGGGCTGTTCGTGCTGGTGGCGGCGTTCACCGAGGGCAGCGCCAACGACTGGCTGGCGGTCGCGTTCGTGGACGGCCGCGACCTCAGCGAGGCGGCCGGCGCGGCGGTGTTCGGCGTGTTCGTCGTCGGCATGACCCTCGGGCGTACCGCCGGCACTGTCGCCTTGGACCGCTGGGGCCGGGTGCCGGTGCTCTGCGGCACCGTCCTGCTCGCCGCCGCCGGCGCGGCGCTGGCCGTGCTGGCCGGCTCGGGTCCGGTGGCCATCGTCGGCGTGGCGCTGTGGGGGATCGGCGCGTCGCTGGGCTTCCCGGTCGGCATGAGCGCGGCGGCCGACGAGGAGGCGCACGCGGCGGTACGGGTCAGCGTGGTCGCGGTGATCGGCTACACGGCCTTCCTGGGTGGCCCGCCGCTGCTGGGGCTGCTCGGCGACCATGTCGGCATCCTGCGGGCGCTGCTGGTGGTGCCGCTGCTGCTCCTGCCGACCCTGGCGCTGGTGCCGACGCTGCGCCCGCCGGTCGCTGCCCGGGACATGTCGAAGGAGGCCGCCGCCGGGCAGACGTCGGCAACACCACCAAACTAACCCGGATTGGGGCGTACCGGTATCGGGCGTGCGGCCGAGTGCGCCGCGCGCCCGCCGTGGCTACGGTCGCCCGATGCCAACTGACGAGATCACCGCCGCCGCGGCGGGCACCTGGACCCTGGGCGACCGCACGGTGCGCCGGATGGGCTTCGGCTCGATGCGGATCACCGCGAACCCGGACCGCGAGCGTGCGATAGCGCTGCTGCGCCGCGCGGTGGAGCTGGGTGTCAACCACATCGACACGGCCGCGTTCTACGTCTCGCCCGGCGGAACCCTGCGGGTGGGCACCGGTCCCGCCCGGTACGCCACCGAGCTGATCCGGGCGGCCCTCGCCCCGTACCCCGAGGATCTGGTGATCGCCACCAAGGTCGGCTTCGGCTACGACCCGGAGGCCGGGTTCACCGAGGCGGTCACCCCCGCGCAGCTGCGCGCGCAGGTCGAGGAGAACCTGCGTCGTCTCGGCCGCGACCAGCTCGACGTGGTGAACCTGCGGCTCGGCCGGGGGCCGGGCACGTGGCCGCTGGCCGAGCGGTTCGGCGTCCTGGCCGAACTGCGCGACGCCGGGCTGATCCGGCACCTCGGACTGTCCAACGCCCGGCCCGAGCAGCTGGACGAGGCGGCCGCCATCGCACCGGTGGTCTGCGTGCAGAACAACTACGGGGTGGACGCGTACCGGGAGCAGGACGCCTTCGTCCGGGCCTGCGGTGCGCGGGGGATCGCCTACGTGCCGTTCTTCGCGCTGGCCGGAACGTCCCGGGAGGCGGGCGCGACCGCCGCGCCGGGCGCGGCCGTCGAGGCGGTAGCCCGCGACCACGGCGTCACCCCGTCGCAGGTACGCCTGGCCTGGACCCTGCACCAGGGCGAGCACGTCCTCGCCATCCCCGGCACCGGCGACCCCGCACACCTGGTCGAGAACATCGCCGCCGCGTCCCTACGCCTAACCCCCGAGGACCTGACCCGCCTGACCTGAACCCCGCCCCGGCCCCCGCCCCGCCCCGCCCCGGCCGGGCCCGCTGCCGCTGCCGGTGCCGGTGCCGGTGCCGGTGCCGGTGCCGGTGATCATGAAGTTATTGCCAAGGATGCCGGCGTGTCGCGCTCATAACTTCATGATCATCGGAGCCAGACGCGCAGGGGACCTGCGGGGATGAAGCCGGCTCGGCGGGCTGGGGGCAGGTCGGGTGCGGACTCGTAGCCGACCAGGGGTACGTCGGGTCGGGTGACGACGACCGCACGCCAGATCTCGTCCGGGTCGTCCGTGCTGCTGAACAGGTTGGAGACGCCCACCGGGTCGTCGCCACTGAGCACCGCCCCGCCGACGACAGCGCCCCGATCGTCGAAGCGGGCCAGCACCCGGATTCGCGGGTCGGCCAGCAGCGCCGGGCGGAACAGCTCCCCACCGCCGTGCGCGCTCGCCCAGGCCGCCAGCCCTCGCGCAGTAGTGACCGGGGTGAGCGGCGCGCCGGCCGGCGGCTCGGTGGGCGGGCGATGGATCCACTGCGCCTCGAAGAGCACCCGGAACCCGTACGCCGAGAGGTCCACGTCGGCGAAGCTGTCCTTCACCGACGCGCCGGCCCCGGCGTCGATCCGCGCCAGCAGCGCGTCGGGGTCGACGCCGGGGCGCAGGGTGACCGCGTCCGGATACCAGGGTGGGGAGCGGCGGGGCACCGACCACGCCTCGGCGTCGATCCGCCCGACCAGCCCGTGACTGGCGCACACGGCATCGCACCATTGCGCGTTGTTGTGCGCCGCCGCCTCCCGCACGTCGTCCGACACGCCCGGCAGCCTAGTACTGCAACGGCAGTTGGTCAGGGGTATCCGTGTCGTCGGTAGTGGCAGGTTCGGGCTTGGTGTTGGCGTCGTCTGCGCCATCGGGACCAGGCCCAGACGCGCTCTGGTGGGTGGGTTGATCGCACTACGAGTGCGGTGAGCAGTCTTCGGATCTCCGGTACGGTGTAGCCGATCATCATGTCGTCGTCGGTGCTGGTTCCCCTTTTGCGGTAAGGGATCGGGCGACGGACAGCCAGGCGTAGGCGGCCATGGACAGGGTGATGTGGGCGTACCAGGCTCGCCAGTCGCGGACCTGGTACTCGTCGAGGCCGGCTTCGTTCTTGGCCTGCTGGAAGCACTCCTCGATCGCCCACCGAGTCCCGGCGATCCGGACGAGGTCGACCAGGCGGGTGCGGCGAGGTCCGTAGCAGACGTAGTACGCGATCTCCCCGGTCGTCATGCTGCGCCGGGCGAGCAGCCAGTGCCCCCGACCGGGCTGCCAGCAGATGCGCACCGGCACCCTTGCCCACCAGTACTCGCGGGGCCCGTGAGCGCCCGCGTCGGCGGACAGCCGGCACCACGCCTGGGCGGGAAGGGCTGCGATCAGGTCGTCCGCGCGGGCCCGGCCCATCGTGGTGGTGATCATGTCGTCGTTGCGGCGGGTCGCGACCACATAACCCACATCCCGGTGTTCCAACCACACCCGCAGCGACTTCGACTGCCCGTAGGCCTCGTCCATCGTCACCCACCCGACCGGGACCCCGGCATCGAGCGCCCGGGTCAGCATGTCCCGGGCCATCTGGACCTTCGTGGCGAACTGCACCTCGTCCGGGATCCCCGCCGCCCGACACCGGTGCCGGTCATCGGTCCACGACGCCGGCAGGTAGAGCTGCCGATCGATCAGCGCGTGGCCCTTCGCCGAGCGGTAGGCCAGGAACGCCCCGACCTGGCAGTTCTCCGTCCGCCCGGCAGTGCCCGAATACTGCCGCTGCACCCCGGCCGACCGGGTGCCCTTCTTCAGGAACCCGGTGTCATCGACGATCAACACACCGGCCGGGTCTCCGAGGTGCTCGATCACGTAGTCCCGCACGTCGTCGCGGACCGCGTCGACGTCCCAGTCCGCCCACCGCAACAACCGCTGCATCCCGTCCGGCGACACATCCCCGGCCTGCTCAGCCAACGTCCAGCCGTTCTTACGCCCCAGACCCGACACCAGCCCGCACAGGTACTGACGCGCCCTCAACCGCGGCTCCGCCCGACGAAACCGAGGCCCGATACGGGCATGCAACCGGTCCAACTCGCCATGCCACCGATCGACATCAACATCCGTCACAGCCAGACCAACGAACGCGAACCGAACTCGATTCGCCTACTGCCGTTGCAGTACTAATCGGTGAGGACGACGAGCCGCTGGGTCGCGCGCGTCATCGCCACATACCTGTCGACCGCCCCCTGGATGCCCTCGCCGAACGCCTCCGGGTCGACGAGGACGACCAGGTCGAACTCCAACCCCTTGGACAGTTCCGGGCTCAGCGACCGGACGCGATCCGTCGTCGGCCGGAACGTGGGCTCGCCGATGACGCAGGCGATCCCCTCGGCGTGCTCCGCGAGCCAGCCGTCGACGATCGCGTCCAGGTCGCGCACCGACCCGTGGGTGACCGGGATGCCGTTGCCGCGGATCGAGGTCGGCACGTTCGCGTCCGGAAGCACGGCCCGGATGACCGGCTCGGCCTGCGCCATGACCTCCCGGGGCGTCCGGTAGTTGATGGTCAGCGAGGTCAGCGTCACCCGGTCGAGTCCGACGCGGGCGAGTCGCTCCCGCCACGACCCGGTGAACCCGTTCCGGGCCTGGGCGCGGTCCCCGACGATGGTGAAGCTGCGCGACGGGCAGCGCAGCAGGAGCATCTGCCACTGCGCGTCGGTCAGCTCCTGCGCCTCGTCCACGACGATGTGCGCGAACGGGCCGGCCAGCAGATCCGCGTCGGCGCTGGGCAGGACGGCCTCGTCGACCAGCGCGTCCTGCAGGTCCAGTTGGCGCAGGCTGGACAGCACGCCCTCGCCGTCGTCGTAGGTGTGCGCCTCGATCAGCTCGTCGACGACCGCCGCCATGCGGACCCGCTCGGTGGCGATCGTCGCCTCACGTCGGCGGTTGCGCCGCGACGCCTCCGGGTCGCCGAGCCGCTGCCGCGCCGCGTCCAGCAGCGGCAGGTCGGCCACCGTCCACGCGCGGGCGTCGGCGCGCTGGAGCCGGCGGACGTCGTCGGGGGCGAGCCACGGGGCGCACCTGCGCAGGTACGCGGGCACGGACCACAGGTCCGCGACGATGTCGGTCGCGTCGAGCAGCGGCCAGGCACGGTTGATCGTCGTACGGAGTGTCGCGTCGCGCCGCAGCGTGGCGCGCACGGCGTCCTCCGGCTCGTCGCCGTCGTACCTGCCGAGCAGGATGTTCAGCAGCTCGTCCCAGATCTCGTCGCGGGCCTCGTTGTGCGGGCTGCCCGGTCCGGGCGCCTCGAACGCCTGGGCCCAGTCGTCCGCGCTCAACCGGACGTCGGTGTCGCCGGCCGCGACCGTCAGCGCCGTCGTCGGCGGCTCCTCGTAGAACCGCACGGCCGCGTCGATCGCCCGTACCAGGTCCGCCGAGGCCTTGAGCCGCTCCACCTCGGGGTCGGTCTCGACCGCCGCCGAGGCGCCCTGGGGCACGAGGTCCCGCAGGGTGCAGGTCTGCACGTCGTCCTCGCCGAGGCTCGGCAGGACGTCGGCGACGTACGCCAGATAGGGCTGGTGCGGTCCGACGAACAGCACCCCGCCGCGGCGCTGCCGCAGGCGCGGGTCGGAGTAGAGCAGGTACGCGGTGCGGTGCAGGGCGACGACCGTCTTGCCCGTACCCGGGCCACCGTCGACGACGAGCGCGCCGTCCGACCCGGCCCGGATGATGGCGTCCTGGTCGGCCTGGATGGTGCCGAGCACGTCGCGCATCCGGGCCGACCGGTTGCCGCCGAGGCTGGCGATGAACGCCGACTGGTCGTCGAGCGCGGCGTGTCCCGCGAACCCGTCCGGGGTGAACACCTCGTCCCAGTAGTCGCTGATGCGGCCGAGCGTCCAGCGGTACCGACGTCGGCTCGCCAGGCCCATCGGGTTGGCGTGCGTCGCGCCGAAGAACGGCTCGGCCGCGGGGGAGCGCCAGTCGAGCAGCAGCCTTCGACCGTCGGCGTCGGTGAGACCGAAGCGTCCGATGTAGACCGGCGCGGGATCGTCCGCCTGGACGATGCGGCCGAGGCACAGGTCCAGACCGAACCGGCGCAGGGCGCGCAGGCGGCCGCTCAGGCGGCGGACCTCCTCGTCCCGGACCACCGCCTGGCGACCCTTGCCGGCGGGCGCCCGACGCTCGGCGTCGAGGCGGTCGGACAGGTCGGCGATCGACCGTGCGAGGCTCGCCGCGATCGCGGCGAAGTGTTGCTCGTCGCGGGCGATGAGAGCCGGGTCGGCCTTGGCGGCACGGTTCTCGGGCAGGTCGAACACACTGATCGCCGCCGACGACTCGTTCATCCGCATGGCTCCCGTTTCCGCAGGTCATGGCCTTGGACGGGCCATTCTGCGGGACACCGGGGGCCTTGCCGCAAGTCCCCCCATGCGGTATATGTTGGATATGGCGGGAGGGTCTTCCCCGTCCTCAGGGCTTCCGTTCGGCGTAGACGAGATCCATCGTGTCGGTGCGCCCGGCCCAGCGCAGGTCGAGATGCCAGCACCCCGCACGGGGCAGGTCGATGATCGACGGGCCCGGCCCCCCGGCGACCTCGCGGGTCACTACCGTGTCGGTGCCGTCCAGCCTGGCGGTGATCTCCAGCGTGGCCGACGCGGTCGTGGCCGGCGACGTCGTGGTGGGCCGCGCCACCCACAGGATCTTGTTGCTCGACCCGTCCGGTCGGACCTGGGCCAGCGGATCGCCGAACAGCACCGCCGCGATCTCGCCCCGCGCGCCGATGGTGTGCGGGGCGCGGGCGTCACCGGTGAACCCCGCGTCCGCCCAGTCGGGCAGCGTCCCCGTCTCGACCCGCGCCGTGCAGCCGGTCGCCGACGTTGTGGCCGGGCCGTCGGCGGGCGTCGCCGTGACCGAGCCGTCGGTCGACGTCTCCGGCCGGCCGGCGGCCGTGCAGGCCGTCAGCAAAAGGACCGTACCCAGTAGGAACCTGCCCCAGGTGACCATTGCGCTCCCTCTCGAAGAGACGTGTGCCCCGTACCAGGGGGACACCGCTTGGGCCGCGCAGGTTCCGGGAAAGTTAGAGCAGCGACTCGGCGATCGCCACCGCCGCGGCTCGCGTGCGCGCGCCCTCCAGGCGGTAGGTCACCCCGCCCTGCTCCCAGATCAGGGTCGGCGCC
Source organism: Micromonospora sp. NPDC005172 (assembly GCF_040608555.1). Classification (NCBI taxonomy): domain Bacteria; kingdom Bacillati; phylum Actinomycetota; class Actinomycetes; order Micromonosporales; family Micromonosporaceae; genus Micromonospora; species Micromonospora sp. NPDC005172. The sequence continues at coordinate 37,923 of NZ_JBEXIL010000043.1, read as the reverse complement.
GCGAGCCGGGCGGTCTCCTGACGGATCTGGCCCGACCGGTCGACGTAGGACAGCACGTGGGGACCGTCGACCCAGATGGCGAAGTCGCCGTCGACCTGCGTCCACTCCGTTCCCGCACGGCTGGTCCGTTTGTGGAACGCGAGGTCGAGGCGACCGTCGAACGCGTCGAGGCGCAGCGAGCCACCGTCGTAGAGCAACGTCGCCACCCGGTACGCGCCAGTGCCGTCGGGATCGGCGATCGACACCCGCTCCGGCGGACCGAGCGCGGGCGGCACACGGATCGGGAAGCGCACCGCCCGTCGCGCCTCGTCGAGGCCCACCGTCCGCAGCGACGGCAGGGGTGACGGCTCGCCGCCGGGCGACGACGGCGTCGGCGACGTGGCGATCTCGACGCCCGCGAAGCGCAGCACCTCCCCGACGGCGTCGGCGACGGCGGCGCGCGTCGGCGGCAGCGCCGCGACCAGCAGGGCCACGAGCGTCGCCGCGGCGAGGGACCGCCATCGACGCCGTCCGCGTACGTCACGGACGAGACGGTCGTGTACGCGTGCGGTCACGTCCGGCGCGTCCGGCGTCGCCAGCCAGGCGCCGAGGTCGTGCAGCTCCGCTTCGAGGCCGCGCAGCTCCGCGTCGAGGTCGCCGGCGTTTCGGCCGAGGTCATCCATGGTGCGCCTCCTCGTCGACGAGCAGGGCGCGCAGTTTCGCCAGCGCCCGCGAGGTCCGCGACTTCACCGTTCCCCGGGGCCAGCCCAGCATGACGCCCGTCTCCTGCTCGCCGAGGTCGAGGAGGAACCGACAGACGATCACCTCGCGGTCCCGTTCCGGCAGTTGGCGCAGGGCCGCCACCAGCTGGGCGCGGCGCTCACCGGCGAGGACCGCGCCGACCGCGTCGTCCCCGGCGATCGCGGGCGAGTGGGCCGCCGCCGCCCGCAGGACCAGGCCGTCCCGGCGCGAGCGGGACCGGTGCAGGTTGCGGGTCTCGTTGGCGACGATCGCGAGCAGCCAGGAGCGGAAGGACGCCTCCCCCCGGTACCGGGACAGCTTGCGGTACCCCTTCACGAACGCCTCCTGGACGACGTCCTCGGAGTCCGGTCCCGCGCCGAGCAGCACCGCCGTCCGGTACGCGGACGCGGTGTGCCGGGCGACCAGGAGGTCGTACGCCTCCAGGTCACCGGCTCGGGCGCGGGTGACGAGCACGTCGTCGTCCAGGGGAACCTCCGGTTTGGCTCGCACTGCTGACACCGCTCGCGCGTGTCGGGTTCCGCCCGGGACCCGGTGAGTCAGATTTTTCCCACCCGCCGTGCAGCGTATTGCCAGGAATCGGTGCTGAACTGGAGGTGGCGTCAAAGGAGAGGGGCTGGGCATGGGCTGGTTCAACCGGCGGTCACGAGGCGCCGAGGCGACCCCGACGAAGCTGGACCGCGAGGCCACCCGGGACGACCTCGCCGCGTTGGAGGCGTTCGTCGCCAGCCGGCGCGGGGTGGAGTTCTACCTGGAGCCGGAGACCACCGCCACCGACACCACAGTGGTCGCGATCGCCCACGACGGTGAGTGGATCCGCCGCCGCACCGGCACACCCCGGGCGGCCGGCGACATCGCCCGCAAGCACGCGGTGCCGCTGTACGAGGCGGCCCGCACCGGCTATCCGGAGCGGATGCGGGTGTGGAATCGGGCACACCCGGAGCGCCACGCCCGCTGAGACACATCCGGCCGCACGCCCACCCCCGTCCTGCCGCCGACGCGGGCCAGGGGGCTCCGCGCATCCTTTGCTCTGCTTCACCGGAGGCGCCAGTGCGACCCCGTCCGCGTTGCCGGTAGGGAAGCAGAGCAAAGGATGTCGGGCATGGGCCGCGGGTAGCGAGGTGCGAGGCATCCGGGTGCGGGCGGCGAGGTGGCGAACAGCAGGGCGGGCATCGAGGCGGGGGCATCGGCGGCGGTGTCCACCGCCGCAGCTCGGCGACGCGCGCCTGCTGGGCGGGCCGGAGCGGCGTTGACCCGCAGCGTGGGGGTGTGGCAGCATTCGCGGCCTGACGGCAGTGAAGGAAGTCGGTGCGAATCCGACGCGGTCCCGCCACTGTCACCGGGGAGCGATCCCCCCTCGTGAGTCACGGCCGTGTGTCTGCGGTTGGAAGGCCGGGGGAGAGCATCGATCCGGAAGCCAGGATACTTCGGCCGTCGGGACGTACCCCAGGGCGTGGACACCCGAGGAGGACCCGATGACGCTTGGCGTCTCCATCATCGACGGCTGCTGCCGTTCCCCGCACCGCGGCTGTGCCGCCGCCGCGATCGGCATCGACTCCGTTCACCGCTGAGTTCCGCGCCACGCCACCCGTCGCCGCCGGCCTCGCGCCGGTGAGCGGTCCGGGTCGCGGTGCCCGCTGAACCCCGCGCCCATCCCACGTCGCCCGCTCGCTGCCGCGAGCGCGTCGACGTCACCGTCCGGAGCGTGCCGTGCGCATTCTGCTGCTCTCCACCGCCGACACCGACCTGCTGGCCGCCCGCGCCAGCAACGCCGAGTACCGGCTCGCCAACCCCGCCCGCGTGGCGGCCGACGAGGTGCCCGCCCTGCTCGACGGGGTCGACCTCGTCGTCGTACGCCTGCTCGGGGGTCGGCAGGCGTGGCCGGACGGCCTCGACGCGGTGCTCGCCGGCGGCGTACCCACGGTCGTGCTCGGCGGCGAGGCGGTGCCGGACGCGGAGCTGATGGCGGTCTCCACGGTGCCGGCCGGGGTCGTCGCCCAGGCGCTGTCCTACCTGGTCGAGGGCGGACCGGACAACCTCGGGCAGCTGGCCCGGTTCCTCTCCGACACCGTCCTGCTCACCGGTGAGGGGTTCGCCCCGCCCGCGCCCACCCCGGCGTACGGCGTGCACGGCGACCATCCGACCGACCCGCAGCGGCCCACCATCGGCATCGTCTTCTACCGGGCACACGCCCTCGCCGGCAACACCGCGTTCGTCGACGTGCTCGCCGACGCGGTCCGCGCTGCCGGCGGCAACCCACTGCCGATCTTCTGCGGCTCGCTGCGCGGGCTGACCACCGGCGCCGGTCCGCTCGGGCTGTTCGCCCGCTGCGACGCGCTGCTGGTCACCGTGCTCGCCGCCGGTGGCGCGGTCGCCGCCGACGCCTCCAGCGGCAGTGACGAGGACGCCTGGGACGTCGGCGCGCTCGCCGCCCTGGACGTGCCGGTCATCCAGGCGCTCTGCCTGACCAGTACCCGCGAGCAGTGGGCCGCCAGCGACGCGGGGCTGTCCCCGTTGGACGCGGCGATGCAGGTGGCCATCCCCGAGTTCGACGGCCGGATCGTCACCGTGCCGTTCTCGTTCAAGCAGATCGACGCCGACGGGCTCTCGGTGTACGCGGCCGACCCCGAGCGGGCCGCCCGCGTGGCCGGGATCGCGGTGCGGCACGCCCGCCTGCGGTACGTGCCCAACGCCGACAAGCGGATCGCCGTGGTGCTCAGCTCGTACCCCACCAAGCACTCCCGGGTCGGCAACGCGGTCGGGCTGGACACCCCGGCCTCGGCGGTCCGGCTGTTCGCCGCGCTCGCCGAGGCGGGCTACGACCTGGGCGCCGCGCCGCCGCCCGACGACGGTGACGCGCTGATCCACGCGTTGATCGCCGCCGGTGGTCACGACGTCGAGTGGCTGACGCCGGAGCAGTTGGCCGCCGCCGAGGCCCGGATACCGGGGCAGACGTACCGGCGGTGGTTCGAGGCGGTCCCGGCCGAGCTGCGCGAGCGGATGCGGGAGCACTGGGGGGAGCCGCCCGGCGAGCTGTACACCGAGGGCGGCGACATCGTGCTGGCCGGGCTGCGGTTCGGCAACGTGGCGCTGCTCATCCAGCCGCCACGCGGGTTCGGGGAGAACCCGATCGCCATCTACCACGACCCGGACCTGCCGCCGAGCCATCACTACCTGGCCGCGTACCGCTGGCTCGCCGCCCCGGTCGCGGACGGCGGCTTCGGCGCGGACGCCGTGGTGCACCTGGGCAAGCACGGCACCCTGGAGTGGCTGCCCGGCAAGGGCCTCGGCCTGGCCGCCGACTGCGCGCCCGACGCCGTCCTCGCGGACCTGCCGCTGGTCTACCCGTTCATCGTCAACGACCCCGGCGAGGGCACCCAGGCCAAGCGACGGGCACACGCCGTCGTCATCGACCACCTGGTGCCGCCGATGGCCCGCGCCGAGACCTACGGCGACCTGGCCAAACTGGAGCAACTGCTCGACGAGTACGCCACCGTGCAGGCGCTCGACCCGGCCAAGGTGCCGACCGTGCGGGCGCAGATCTGGGACCTGGTACGCGCCGCCGAGCTGCACCACGACCTGCACACCGAGGCGATGCCCGACGCGGACGACTTCGACGACTTCGTGCTGCACCTCGACGGCTACCTGTGCGAGGTCAAGGACGTGCAGATCCGCGACGGGCTGCACATCCTCGCCGACGCGCCCACCGGTGAGCCGCGGGTCAACCTGGTGCTCGCCGTGCTGCGCGCCCCGCAGATCTGGGGTGGCGCCCAGGCGCTGCCCGGCCTGCGGCAGGCTCTCGCCACCGCGTACGGCCTCGACGAACAGGACCTGCTCGCCACACCGGGCCAGCGGATCGCGCTGCCCACGGCGTTGACCGAGGCGGTGGACGGTCCGGCCGGCACCGCCGCCGACGCGATCGACCTCATCGAAGGGCTCGCGCGCCGGCTGGTCGTCGGCATGGAGACCCTGGACTGGGCGGTGGACGCGGCCGACGCCGTCGTCGCCGAGGTGACCGGCCAGTCGATCCCGCACGTCGCAGCCGTGCTGCGCTTCGCCGGCACGGAACTGGTGCCCCGACTGGATCGCACCACCGACGAGCTGCGCAACACCCTCGGCGCGCTGGACGGCCGGTTCGTGCCGCCCGGCCCGTCCGGTTCACCCACCCGGGGCCTGGTCAACGTGCTGCCCACCGGCCGGAACTTCTACTCCGTCGACCCGAAGGCCATCCCGAGCCGCAACGCCTGGGACGTCGGGGTGGCCCTCGCCGACTCGCTGCTGGCCCGGCACCTCGCCGACACCGGCGCGTACCCCCGCTCGGTGGGGTTGACCGTGTGGGGCACCAGCGCGATGCGGACGCAGGGCGACGACATCGCCGAGGTCCTCGCGCTGCTGGGCTGCCGGCCGGTGTGGGACGAGCGGTCCCGGCGGGTCACCGGCGTCGAGGTGGTGCCGACCGTCGAGCTGGGTCGACCCCGGGTCGACGTCACCGTGCGCATCTCCGGCTTCTTCCGCGACGCGTTCCCGCACGTGGTGGCGCTGCTCGACGACGCCGTGCGGCGGGTCGCCGCGCTGGACGAGCCGGACGAGGAGAACTACCTGCGCGCCCACGTGGCCGCCGACCTCGCCGAGCACGGCGACGAGCGGCGGGCCACCGCCCGGATCTTCGGCTCCAAGCCCGGGGCGTACGGCGCGGGACTGCTGCCGCTTATCGACGCCCGGACGTGGCGCAGCGATGCCGACCTGGCCGAGGTGTACGCGGTGTGGGGTGGCTACGCGTACGGCCGGGGCCTGGACGGGCGGGAGGCGCGCGCCGACATGGAACGCTCCTTCGCCCGGATCGCGGTCGCCGTGAAGAACCAGGACACCCGCGAGCACGACATCGTCGACTCCGACGACTACTTCCAGTACCACGGCGGGATGGTGGCGATGGTCCGCCACCTGACCGGCACGTCACCGGCGGCGTACGTGGGCGACTCGGCGATGCCGCACGACGTGCGCACCCGCACCCTGGGCGAGGAGACCCGGCGGGTGTTCCGGGCCCGGGTGGTCAACCCGAAGTGGATCGCCGCGATGCGCCGGCACGGCTACAAGGGCGCGTTCGAGCTGGCGGCCACCGTGGACTACCTGTTCGGCTACGACGCCACCGCCGGCGTGGTGGACGACTGGATGTACGAGCACCTGGCCGCCGCCTACCTGTTCGACGACACCACCCGCGAGTTCCTGGAGCGGTCCAACCCGTGGGCGCTGCGCGGCATCACCGAGCGGCTGCTGGAGGCCGCCGACCGGGGCCTGTGGGCCAAGCCCGAGCCGGCCACCCTGGACCGGCTCCGCGACACGTACCTGGCCAGCGAGGGTGACCTGGAGGACCGGGTGTGAGCGCGAGGAGTGAGCCGGTTTTGCGAGCCCCGCAGTCGCGATCGAAAGAGGGCCCAGTGACATACCCGTTCAGCGCCGTGCTCGGCATGGCCGACATGCGGCTGGCGCTGCTGCTCAACGCGGTCTCCCCGGCGATCGGGGGCGTCCTCGTGCGCGGCGAGAAGGGCACCGCGAAGTCCACCGCCGTCCGCGCCCTCGCCGCGCTGCTGCCTCCGGTGCGCCGGGTCGCCGGCTGCCGTTTCGGCTGCGACCCGGCCCAACCCGACCCGGGCTGCCCGGACGGGCCGCATCCGGTCGGGGCGGCCGCCGAGACCGGGCCCGCGCGCCTCGTCGAGTTGCCCGTCGGCGCGGCGGAGGACCGGGTGGTCGGGTCGCTGGACCTGGAGAAGGCCCTCGGCGAGGGCGTACGCGCCTTCGAGCCGGGTCTGCTCGCCGCCGCCCATCGGGGCGTGCTCTACGTCGACGAGGTCAACCTGCTGCACGACCACCTCGTCGACCTGCTGCTCGACGCGGCGGCGATGGGCCGCAGCCACGTCGAGCGCGAGGGCGTCTCGGTCAGCCACGCCGCCCGGTTCCTGCTCGTCGGCACGATGAACCCGGAGGAGGGGGAGCTGCGCCCGCAGCTTCTCGACCGGTTCGGACTGACCGTCGAGGTGAACGCCAGCCGCGATCCGGAGATCCGGGTGGAGGTGGTCCGCCGCCGGCTCGCCGCCGACGCCGACCCGGCCGGCTTCGCCGCCCGCTGGGCCGACGCCGACGCCCAGATCGCCGCCCAGGTGGCCGCCGCCCGTCGCCGGCTTCCCGGGGTACGCCTCCCCGACGCCGCGCTGCGCCAGATCGCCGAGGTCTGCGCGGCGTTCGACGTGGACGGGATGCGCGCCGACATCGTCACCGCCCGTACCGCCCTCGCGCACGCCGCCTGGGAGGGCCGGGACCGGGTCACCGGCGACGACGTCCGGGTGGCCGCCCGGCTCGCCCTGCCGCACCGCCGTCGCCGCGACCCGTTCGACACGCCGGGGCTGGACGAGAAGCGCCTCGACGAGGCGCTGCAACGGGCGCAGGACGCCCACCCCGACGATCCGGACGACGACGGCGGCCCGTACGACGGCGGCCCCGCCGGCCCCCGCCCCGACGGCCCGGACCCGGACGGTGGCGTCAGTGCCGGTAACCCGGGCGGCTCCTCCGGCGCGGGCGGCGAGACCGGAGAACATCGTCGCGATGGGAACGGCCCCGACGGCGACTCCCTCGATCCCGCCGACGTGGACGGTGGGGAACGGAACGGGTCGGGCAGCGGCGGGCACGATCCCGGCGCCGGCGAGTCCGGGGGCGCCGACGGCCCGGAGCCGCACGCCGCCGACGTCGACGCGGACGGGGACTTCTCGGGGGTGGACGGTCGAGGCGGTCGCCGCCGGCGGGCCGAGGCGGGTCAGCTCAGCGGCACCGGAAACGACCGGGAGCGCGAGGGCGGACGGGTGGCCGTACCCCGAGGTGGTCTGCGGGCCCGGCTGCTCACCGCGCCCGGCGTCGGTGACGGGGTGCCGGGCCGGCGGTCGCGGGCCCGGACCGGGCGGGGCCGCACCACCGGAGCCCGGGTGCCGAACGGTCGGGTCGGCGCGCTGCACCTGCCGGCGACCATCCGCGCCGCCGCACCCCACCAGGCGGCTCGGGGCCGGCTGGCGGGTCCGCTGCGACTGCGTCCGGACGACGTCCGCGAGGCGGTCCGGGAGGGGCGCGAGGGCAACCTGGTGCTGTTCGTGGTGGACGCCAGCGGTTCGATGGGCGCCCGGCAGCGGATGGTCACCGTGAAGGACGCGGTGCTCGCTCTGCTCACCGACGCGTACCAGCGGCGGGACAAGGTCGCGGTGATCGCCTTCCGGGGTGCCGGCGCGCGCACGGTGCTGCCGGCGACCTCGTCGGTGCTGGCCGCCTCGACCCGTCTGGCCGAGTTGCCCACCGGTGGGCGGACACCACTGGCCGAGGGCCTGCTGGCCGCCGCGGACCTGCTGCGGGTGGAGCGCCTGCGCGATCCGAAGCGTCGCCCCCTGGTCCTGGTGGTCACCGACGGCCGTGCCACCGCCGGAACCCGCCCGCTCGACCGGGCGGCGGGAGCGGCGGCAATCCTCGCGGCGACGGGTGCCCCCTGCGTGGTCGTCGACTGCGAGTCCGGCCCGGTACGCCTCAACCTGGCGCGCCGCCTGGCCACCCAACTGCACGCCCCCCTGCACCCCCTGCACGCCCTCACCCACCCCGACCCCCGCGATCTTGCAGTTTCTGTCGCGACATAAAAGGACGAGATGCGCATATGAGCAACAGAAACTGCAAGATCGCGGAGGACGCGCGGGGCGTGACGACGAGGGGGGACCTCTGATGCCGCAGGGACAGCCGAGTCAGGTGCCCGCTGACGGGTTGACCACCCGGCAGCGGCGGAATCGACCGCTGCTCGTCGTCCATACCGGACAGATGAAGGGGAAGTCGACGGCGGCCTTCGGGTTGGCACTGCGGGCGTGGACCGCCGGCCTGCCGGTCGGCGTGTTCCAGTTCGTCAAGAGCGCCAAGTGGCGGGTGGGGGAGGAGAACGCCTTCCGGGCGCTCGGCGAGGTGCACGAGCGTACCGGCCAGGGCGCGCCGGTGGCCTGGCACAAGATGGGCGAGGGCTGGTCCTGGATCCAGCGCGGCGGCGAGGCCGACCACGCCGCCGACGCCCTGGAGGGTTGGCGGCAGATCCAGCGTGACCTGGCCGCCGAGCGCTACGGGCTGTACGTGCTGGACGAGTTCACCTACCCGATGAAGTGGGGCTGGGTGGACGTCGACGAGGTGGTCGCCACCCTGGCCGAGCGGCCCGGCTTCCAGCACGTCGTGATCACCGGCCGGGACGCCGATCCGCGCCTGGTCGCCGCCGCCGACCTGGTCGCCGAGCTGACCAAGGTCAAGCACCCGATGGACGCCGGCCAGAAGGGCCAGAAGGGCATCGAGTGGTGAGCGTCGAGCCCTGGGCGCTGCCCCGGGTGGTGGTCGCCGCCCCGGCCAGCGGCCACGGCAAGACGACGGTCGCCACCGGGCTGCTCGCCGCGCTGCGCCGACGCGGCCTGACGGTCAGCCCGCACAAGGTCGGCCCGGACTACATCGACCCCGGTTACCACGCCCTCGCCGCCGGCCGGCCCGGCCGCAACCTCGACCCGTTCCTGGTCGGTGCCGAGCGGATCGCCGGCCTGCTGCGGCACGGCGCGAGCGTCCCCACGCCCGCCGACATCGCCGTGGTGGAGGGCGTCATGGGCCTGCACGACGGCGCGGTGGGCCGCCGCGACTTCGCCTCCACCGCGCACGTCGCCCGGCTGATCGACGCGCCCGTGCTGCTGGTCCTCGACACCACCGCGCAGGGCCGCTCGGCCGCCGCGCTGACCCTCGGCATGGCCGCGTTCGACCCCGCCGTGCGGATCGGCGGTGTGATCCTCAACCGGGTCGGCTCGCCACGGCACGAGACGCTGCTGCGCGACGCCCTCGCCGAGGTGGGCGTACCGGTGCTCGGGGCGGTCACCCGCGCCGCCGAGGTCGCCGCGCCCGCTCGGCACCTCGGGCTGGTGCCGGTCGCCGAACGGGCCCCGGAGTCGCTCGCCATCGTCACCGCGCTCGCCGAACTGGTCGAGGCCACGGTGGACCTCGACGCCGTTCTCGACCTGGCCCGCGGCGCCGGGCCGCTGACCGCCCCGGCGTGGGACCCGGTCGCCGCCGTCGGCGGGCCGGCCGGCGTCGGGCGACCACGCGTCGCGCTCGCCGGTGGTCCGGCCTTCACCTTCTCGTACGCCGAGACCGCCGAACTCCTCACGGCTGCCGGCGCGGACGTCGTCACCGTCGACCCGCTGCGCGACCCGGCGCTGCCCAGCGGCACCCGGGCGGTGGTCATCGGCGGCGGCTTCCCCGAGGCGTACGCGGAGGCGCTGGCCGGCAACGTGACGCTCCGCGGCGAGCTGGCCGACTTCGACGGGCCGGTCGTGGCCGAGTGCGCCGGGCTGCTCTACCTCGGGCGGTCCCTGGACGGCGTACCCATGTGTGGCCGGCTGGACCTGACCGCCCGGATGACCGGCCGGCTCACCCTCGGCTACCGCGAGGCGGTGGCCGTCACCGACTCACCGGTGGCCCGGGCCGGCGAGCCGGTACGCGGACACGAGTTCCACCGCACCACCACCGACCCCGGGCACGGCGACACGCCGGCGTGGCGCTGGAACGACATCGACCACGGGTTCGTCGCCGGCCGCGTGCACGCCTCCTACCTGCACACCCACTGGGCCGGCCACCCCGAGGCCGCCCGCCGCCTCGTCCAGGCGTGCCGGTGACCGCCACGTTGACCGGCGTCGGCGTCGGCCCGGGTGACCCGGAACTGCTCACCGTCAAGGCGGTGCGTGTCCTGCGCGAGGCCGACGTGGTCCTCGTACCCGTGATGGCGGACCGGCCCGAGTCGGACGCCGGACGGGCCGAGACGACCGTGCGGGACCACGTTCCGGCGGACCGTCTGCGGCGGCTGCCGTTCGCCCTCGACGACCGGGGCGGGGTGACCGCCCGTCGCGCGGCGGCCTGGGACGACGCGGCCCGGACGGTCGTCGAGGCGATCGACGCGGGCGCGCGGTCCCTCGCCTTCGCCACCATCGGCGACCCCAACGTGTACTCCACCTTCGGCTACCTGGCGCAGAGCGTCCGAGCCCTGCGTCCGGCCGTGCGGGTGGCGACAGTGCCCGGCGTGACCGCCATGCAGGAGCTGGCCGCGCGCAGCGGCATCCCGCTGGTCGAGGGACGCGAGCCGCTCACCCTGCTGCCGGCCACCGCCGGCCTCGCGCTGTTCGCCGACGCCCTCGCCGGGCCGGGCACCGTCGTCGTCTACAAGGGCTGGCGACGGCACCCGGAGCTGCTGGCCGAGCTGCGTCGACAGGGCCGCCTGGCCGACGCGGTGCTCGGACGCAGCCTCGGCCTGCCCGCAGAGAGCGTCGGCGCCGTCGACGACACCGCACCCGACCTGCCGTACCTGTCCACGCTGCTGGTCCCCGCCCGCCGCACGTACCGAGGAGGAAAGCTGTGACCAGCGACGGCAAGGTGTGGTTCGTCGGCGCCGGCCCGGGGGCCGCGGACCTGCTGACCCTGCGGGCCGCCCGGGTCATCGCCGCGGCGGACGTCGTGATCTGGGCGGCCAGCCTCGTGCACGCCGACGTACTCGACCACGCCCGTCCCGACGCCGAGATCGTCGACTCGTCGCAGCTGCCCATCGAGGGTGTGCTGCCGCTCTACGAGCGGGCCGCCGAGCGTGGACTCACCGTGGCTCGCATCCACTCCGGTGACCCGGCGCTGTGGGGCGCGGTGCAGGAGCAACTGGACCTGTGCCGGGCGCTCGGCCTGGCCGTCGAGATCGTCCCCGGGGTGTCGTCGTTCACCGCCGTCGCGGCGCTCGTCGGGCGCGAGCTGACCATCCCCGAGGTCGCCCAGTCGGTGATCCTCACCCGGCTCGAAGGCGGCAAGACCCCGATGCCGGCCGGCGAGCGGGTCCGCGACTTCGCCCGGCACGGCACCACCATGGCGCTGTTCCTGTCCGCTGCCCGCTCCGGGCAGGTGCAGGCCGAGCTGCTGGCCGGCGGTTACGCCGACGACACTCCGGCCGTGGTGGCGTACCAGGCGACCTGGCCCGACGAGCTGGTCGTGCGCTGCACGGTCGGCACCCTGGAGGCCACGGTCAAGCAGCACAAGCTGTGGAAGCACACCCTGTTCCTGGTCGGGCCGGCCCTCGCCGCCGAGGGGACCCGCTCGCACCTCTACCACCCCGGGCACTTCCACACCTTCCGTCGCGCCGAGCCGGCCGCCCGGGCCGAGCTGCGCCGCGCCCGCGCCGGAGGAACAGACACCCCATGACGTACGCCGAGCCGCCGTTGCGCGAACCGGACCTGCCGCGTACGGCGAAGGTCCGGCCCACCGCGCTGCGAACCGGCTGGACCACCGGCGCGTGCGCGACGGCGGCGGCCAAGGCGGCGGTGACCGCCCTGGTCACCGGCGAGATCCAACCGGACGTCGAGATCGGTCTCCCCGCCGGCCGACGGGTGCGCTTCCCGGTGGAACGCTGCGAGGTCACCGGCACCCCACCGGTGCGGGCCGAGGCGGTGGTCGTGAAGGACGCCGGTGACGACCCGGACGTCACCCACGGCGCCGAGCTGACCGCGACCGTGGACTTCACCGACACTCCCGGGCTGCGCCTGGCCGGCGGCTCCGGCGTCGGCACCGTCACCAAGCCCGGCCTCGGGCTCGCCGTCGGCGGACCGGCCATCAACGACACGCCCCGCCGGATGATCGGTGAGGCGGTGGCCGAGGTCGTCGACCTCACCGAGGTCGGCGTACGCGTGGTCATCAGCGTGCCCCGGGGCGAGATCATGGCCCGCAAGACCACCAACCGGCGGCTCGGCATCCTCGGCGGCATCTCGATCCTCGGCACCACCGGCATCGTCCGGCCCTTCTCCACCGCGTCCTGGCGGGCCAGCGTCGTACAGGCCGTGCACGTCATGGCCGCCCAGGGGGAGCGGACCGTGGTGCTGTGCACCGGTGGGCGTACCGAGCGGGCCGCCCGCGCGCTGCTGCCCGACCTGCCCGAGGTGTGCTTCGTCGAGGTGGGCGACTTCACCGGCGCGGCGGTCACCGCGGCCGTCCAGGACACGATGACCGGCGTGGTCTTCGTCGGGATGGCCGGCAAGCTCGCCAAACTCGCCGCCGGGATCCTGATGACCCACTACACCCGCTCGAAGGTCGACCTGTCCCTGCTCGGCGCGGTGACCGCCGACGCCGGTGGCGATCCCGCGCTCGCCGCCGCCGTGACCGAGGCGAACACCGGGCGGCACGCGTACGAGCTGTGGGAGGCCGCCGGGCTGCTCGGCCCGGCCGGCGACCTGCTCTGCGAGCGGGTCCAGGCGGTGCTGCGACGCTTCGCCGGGCCGACGGTCACCGTGGACGTGGCGATGGTCGACTTCGCCGGAGCACACGTCGTCGCCTCCTCCGGCCGGTGGCCGCGATGAGCGCCCCGGACGCGCTGGTGACAGTCGTCGGTCTGGACGCCGCCGGGGCCCCGCCGCACCCCGCCCTCGCGTCCGCGCTGGCCGGCGCGGGGTTGCTCGTCGGGGCGGCCCGGCACCTGGCGGCGGTGCCCGTACCGGCCGACGCGGAGACCGTCGTCCTCGGACCGCTCGCCCCGGCCCTGCGCCGACTGGTCGACGCCGTCGCCGCCGGGGTGCCGGCCGTCGTGCTGGCCAGCGGCGATCCCGGCCTGTTCGGGATCGTCCGGCGGCTGCGCGTCGTCGGGTTGCCGCTGCGGGTGGTGCCGGCGGTGTCCAGTGTGGCCGCCGCCTTCGCCCGCGCCGGACTGTCCTGGGACGGCGCCGCCGTGGTCACCGCGCACGGGCGCGATCTTCGACCGGCGCTGAACGCCTGCCGGGCGCTGCCGCTGGTCGCGGTCCTCACCGCGCCGGGCGCGGGCGCGGCCGAGGTGGGCGCCGCGCTGGTCGGCTGGCCCCGTCGTCTGCTGGTCGCCGAGCACCTGGGCACGGACGCCGAACGGGTCCGTGAGGTGACCCCCGAGCAGGCCGCCGAGGCCGCCTGGTCCGACCCGCACGTCCTGCTCAGCATCGCCGTGCCCGCCGATCCCGTGCTCGACATGCCCACGTCCGACCCGGTCGGAGCGGGTGCGCTGCGGGTGGACAACCAGCCGGCCGCCGCGCCGGCTGGCGGCTGGGCGCTGCCCGAGGACCGGTATGCCCACCGCGACTCGATGATCACCAAGTCGGAGGTGCGCGCCCTCGTCGTCGCGCGGCTGCGTCCCCGGCTTGGTCGTCTCGTCTGGGACATCGGCGCGGGCAGCGGCTCGGTCGGCATCGAGTGCGCGTCGCTCGGCGCGGCCGTGCTCGCCGTCGAGCGGGACCCCGGGTCCGCCGCGACGATCCGGCACAACGCCGCCGCGCACGCCGTCGACGTCCGGATCGTCGTCGGGCGCGCCCCGGCGGTGCTGGACGGGCTGCCCGAGCCGGACGCCGTCTTCGTCGGTGGTGGCGGCGTGGACGTCCTCACCGCCGTGCTGGCCCGCCGACCCGGACGGATCGTGCTCACCCTGGCCGCGCTGGACCGCGTCGCGCCGGCGGTGGGCCTGCTGCGTGCCGCCGGATACACGGTCGAGGGCAGCCAGCTCTCCGCCGCCCGCCTCGCCGACCTGCCCGGCGGGTCGATCCGTCTCGCGGCCACCAACCCGGTGGTCGTCCTCACCGGGGAGCGCCCGTGAACGACACCACACCCGGCCGGATCGGCCTGGTGGCGGCGACCGCCGCCGGCCGCCGGCACGCCGACACCCTGACCGCCGCGTGGCCGCACGCCCGGCTGATCGAGGGGGAGACCGTCGCCGACGCGCTGCGCGCCGCCTGGACCGGGTGCGACGCGGTGGTCGCGTTCCTGGCCACCGGCGCGGTCGTCCGCATCCTCGCGCCGCTGCTCGGCGACAAGCGCACCGACCCGGCCGTGGTGGTCGTCGACGAGGCGGCCCGGCACGCGGTGGCGCTGCTGGGCGGCCACGCGGGCGGCGGCAACGACCTCGCCGAGCGGGTCGGCGTGCTGCTGGACGCCCGACCGGTGGTCACCACCGCCACCGACGCGGTCGGGCTGCCCGGACTGGACACTCTCGGCTGGCCCGTGCAGGGCGCGGTCGCCGCGGTGTCCCGGGCCATCCTCGACGGCGAGCCGGTCGAGCTGATCGCCGATGCCACCTGGCCGCTGCCCGCCCTGCCCCCGAACGTGCGTGCCCCCGACCACCGCGATGCCCCCGCCGCCCACCCGGGAGGCTCGGCCGCCGAGAGCGCGGCCGGCAGCACGGCCGACGACGACGTGACCGGCGGTGGGTACCGGCTGCTGGTCACCGACCGGGTGGTGCCGACCGACGGGCGGACCGCCGTGCTGCGACCGCCGTCGCTGGTCGCCGGGGTGGGAGCGAGCCGGGGCGTACCGGCCGCCGAGGTGGCCGAACTGCTGCACCGGGTGCTGGCCGAGGCCGGCCTCGACCCGGTGAGCCTGCGCTGCCTGGCCAGCGCCGACATCAAGGCCGACGAGGCGGGCATCCGCAGTACCGCCGACGCGCTCGGCGTACCCCTGGTGACCTGGCCGGCGACGCGCCTCGCGGCGGTCGACGTGCCGCACCCCAGCGAGGTGGTCCGGGCCGCTGTCGGCACGCCGAGCGTGGCGGAGGCCGCGGCGCTGCTCGGCGCGGACGGCCGGGACGACGACGCGACGCTGCTGGTGGGCAAGACCGCGTCGGCGATGGCGACCGTGGCGGTGGCCCGGCACCCGCCGCGCGGCCGGCTCGCCGTCGTCGGCCTCGGACCGGGCGCGGCCGACCTGCGCACCCCCCGCGCGGTGGCGGAACTGCGTCGTGCCGGGGTCGTCGTCGGCCTCGACCAGTACCTCGACCAGGTCCGGGACGTGCTGCGGCCGGGCACCCGGGTGCTCGCCAGCGGGCTCGGCGCGGAGGAGGCACGGGCCCGCGCCGCCGTGGCCGAGGCCGTCGCCGGCCACGCGGTCGCGCTCATCGGGTCCGGCGACGCCGGGGTGTACGCGATGGCCAGCCCCGCGCTGGAGTACGCCGACGAGCGGATCGACGTGGTGGGCGTGCCCGGGGTGACCGCCGCCCTCGCCGCCGGGGCGCTGCTGGGCGCGCCGCTCGGGCACGACCACGCCTACGTGAGCCTGTCCGACCTGCACACTCCCTGGGAGGTCATCGAGCGGCGGGTGACCGCCGCCGCCGAGGGCGACTTCGTGACGGTGTTCTACAACCCGCGCAGCCGCGCGCGCGACTGGCAGCTCGGCAAGGCGCTCGGCATCCTCGCCGCGCACCGGCCGCCGGACACCCCGGTCGGTGTGGTGCGCAACGCCAGCCGCCCCGGCGAACGGGTGCACCTGGCGACGCTGGCCACGCTCGACGCGGCCATCGTCGACATGTACAGCGTCGTGGTGGTCGGCAACAGCGACACCCGGCTGGTCGCCGGGCGGATGGTCACACCCCGGGGGTACCGGTGGCGTTCGTGATCATCGACGCCTGTCAGGGCTGCGGCGCGTGCCTGCTGACCTGCCCCACGCACGCGATCCGGCCGGTCGCCGGCGGCCTCACGGTACGCGCCGACCGCTGCACCGGCTGCCTGGAGTGCCTGGAGATCTGCCCGGTCGACGCGATCCGCGTCGTCGAGCCCGAGTCCTGGGAAGGAGCCCGATGAGCCGGATGGTGCATCCCATCGAGGTCGAGTCGTACCGCATCCTGCGCGAGCGGGTCGACCTGTCGCACCTGCCGCCGCTGACCCGCGCGGTGACCGAGCGGGTGGTGCACGCCAGCGCCGACCTCGCGTACGTCGACGAGCTGGTCTGCGACGAGGGGGCCCTCGAATCGGGGCTGGCCGCGTTGCGCGGCGGGGCGCCCGTGGTCACCGACGTGGCGATGGTCGCCGCCGGCATCACCCGGGCCGGCCTGGAACTGGTCTGCCCGGTCGCCGAGCCGGCCGCCGCCGAGCTGGGCCGCTCGGCCGGGATCACCCGTTCGGCGGCGGCCGTGCGGATCGCCCTGACCCGGGTCGGCCCCGGCGCGGTCTGGGTGGTCGGCTGCGCGCCGACCGCCCTCGTCGAACTACTCACCCTGGACGCCGCGCCGGCGCTCGTCGTCGGCCTGCCGGTCGGCTTCGTGGGCGCGGCCGAGTCGAAGGCGGCGCTGCGGGCCAGCGGCCTGCCCGGGGTGTCCAACGTGGGCGAGAAGGGTGGTTCGGCGGTCGCCGCCGCCGCCCTCAACGCCCTGCTCTACAGCGAGGAGAAGCCATGACCGGGTTGGTCATCGTCGGGCACGGCACGCGCAGCGCGGCCGGGGTCGGCCAGTTCGCCGCGCTCGTCGAGCGGGTCCGCCGTCGGGGTGACATCGGCGACGTGGAGGGCGGCTTCATCGAGCTGTCCCGCCCGCCGCTGACCGACGCGGTCGGCGCGCTCGTCGGGCGCGGTCACCGGAACCTGGTCGCGTTGCCGCTGGTGCTCACCGGCGCCGGGCACGGCAAGGGCGACATCCCGGCCGCGATGGCCCGTGAGCAGCAGCGGCACCCCGGGCTGACGTACCGCTACGGGCGTCCGCTCGGCCCGCACCCGCTGCTGCACACAGCCCTCGAAGAGCGCGTCGACGCCGCGCTGGCGGGTGCCGACCGGACCGGCACCTGGGTGGCGCTCATCGGGCGGGGATCCTCCGACCCGGACGCCAACGCCGAGGTCGCCAAGGTCGCCCGCCTGCTCTGGGAGGGGCGCGGATACGCGGGCGTCGAACCGGGGTTCATCTCCCTCGCCGAGCCGTCCGTGCCGGCGGTGCTGGACCGGCTCCGTCGCCTCGGCGCGCAGCGGATCGTCGTCGCGCCGTACTTCCTGTTCGCCGGGGTGCTGCCGGACCGGATCGTCGCCCAGTCGGCCGAGTTCGCCGCCGCGCACCCCGACCTGGACGTGCGGGTGGCCGACGTGATCGGCGACTGCGACGCCCTCGCCGACCTGGTCCGCGAGCGGCACGCCGAGGCGCTGGGCGGGGACATCCGGATGAACTGCGACACCTGCGCGTACCGGGTGCTGATGCCCGGCTTCGCCGACAAGGTCGGTCGCCCGCAACGCCCGCACGACCACCCCGACGACCCGGTCGGCCACCACCACCATCACCACGGGCACGATTACCACCACGACCACGGGCACGGGTCGGTCGCCGTGGTCGGCGGCGGGCCGGGGCCCGACGACCTGATCACGGTACGCGGGAAGGCGCTCCTGGACGCCGCGGACGTCGTCGTGGTCGACCGGCTCGCCCCGCAGGGGCTGCTCGCCGGGCTGCGCCCCGAGGTGCTGGTCGTCGACGCCGCGAAGGTGCCCCGCGGCCCGTCGATGGCGCAGGAGACGATCAACGCGGCTCTGGTGTCCCACGCCAGGGCCGGTCGCCGGGTGGTCCGGCTCAAGGGCGGCGACCCGTACGTCTTCGGACGCGGCCACGAGGAGGTGCAGGCGTGCGTGGCGGCCGGGGTGCCGGTGACGGTCGTGCCGGGGGTGAGCAGCGCCCTCGCCGCGCCGGCCCTCGCCGGAGTTCCGGTGACGCACCGGGGCGTGGCGCACGACCTGACCATCGTGTCCGGACACCTGCCGCCCGGGCACCCCGACTCGCTCGTCGACTGGGCGGCGCTGGCCCGTGTACGGGGGACCATCGTGTTGCTGATGGCCGTCGACACCATCGCCAAGATCGCGACGGTGCTGGTCGAGCACGGTCGTGCCCCGGAGACGCCGGTGCTGGCGGTGCAGGACGCCGGGCAGCCCGGCCAGCGGTCGGTGTCGGCCCGGCTGGACGAGATCGGCGCGGCCGCCGCCCGCGAGTCCGTGGGCCCGCCGGCCGTCTTCGTCGTCGGCCCGGTGGTCGCCGTCGCGGCCACCGGGCCCTGACGGTCACTCGCTGCGGGCGGTCTCCGGGCCGGTGACACGTTCCAGCAGCGGCATCGTGGAGGCGATGACACCGAGGCAGGCGACCAGTCCGACCACGACGATCACGTAGAAGCGCGGCTCGGGCGCGACGAGCGTGTAGTGCATCTGCGCCCGCAGGAACAGGTGCGCGGCGAGCAGGCCCATGCCGATGGCGAGGGCGGCGACGGCGAGCATCGGCACAGCGCTCTCCAGCGCCACCACCCGACGCAGGACGCGCACCGGAGCGCCGCTGAGCCGCAGCAGGCTGAACGGACGGCGGCGTTCGGTGAGACCGCCGATGACGCTGACCGCGAGGCTGCACCCCCCGAGCGCCAGACTGGCGATGATGATGACGTTGGCCAGTTGCTCCCAGCCGCGCAGCGTGTCGGCGAAGTCCGACTCGAAGTCGCCGGGCACGTTCGGCCCGACCCAGAAGGTCGGGAAGGCGATCTCCAGCACGGTGCGGACACGCTCGACGGCGGTGGCCGACCCGTCCGTGCCGACCACCACCGAGGTCACCGGCAGTCGCTGCAACTCGTCGAGCGTGATCGCCGCGGAGGGCCAGATCGTCGCGGGTGACGCCGATTCCTCCCAGCGGCTGAGACCCAACGGCACCCCGATGACGCTCGCGCCGTCGGCGCACCGGCCGTACGCGCTCGGGAGGTCGGCGCACGCGATCATCCCGCCCTCACCGCCGTCCATCAGGTCCGGGTCCTCCCGGATGGCGGTCGCGGACCGCACGCCGCGGATCGCCCGCAGCTCGGCGAGGAGCGCGTCGGGCACCGACGCCGCCTTCTCGTCGAAGACGGTGGTGACGGTGCCCGCGTCGGTCGAGCCGACCGGGGCCGGGCCACGCTCGTCGATGATCGTGGTGATCACACCGACGGCGACGCTCGTGACGAAGAGCGCGAGCATGATGCCGCTGATCGCCCGGAACCCGGCCTTCGGGTTGTCGGCGAGGCGTCGCGCCGCGATGAGCGTGGCCGGCCGGTTGGCGTACCGGGCCATCACCCGGGCGCCGACCATCGTCAGCCAGGGGCCGGCGAGGACCAGGCCGAACATGATGAGCAGCAGACCGGGCAGGAACACCGCCGCCTGGCCGTCGGACGTCTGGGGCCGGAAGCCGATCGCGGAGACGAGCACGGCGACGCCGAGCACCATCGGGATCAGCCGGTACGGCTGTGGGGCGCGAGGGGTGACCCGTCGAGTGACGCCCAGCGGCGAGATCCGGACCCGGCGCAGCGAGACCTGGGCCGCCAGCGCCGCGCCGGCCGGGACGCCGAGCGCCACCAGCAGGGTGTCCAGCAGGCCCAGGGACATGTCGCCGGGGAAGAACGGCATGCCGGTGAACGGGATGCCCGCGAGTGGGCCCCGGAACGCGTAGAACAGGGCGAAGCCGACGGCGGTGCCGGCGACGGCGGCGGCGGCCGCCTCCACCGCGGCGACCATCGCGATCTGCCGGGGTGTCGCGCCGACCAGACGCATCGCGGCGAAGCGCTGCTCCCGGCGGGCCGCGCTGAGCCGGGTGGCGGTGCCGATGAAGATCAGCACCGGGAAGAGCAGACCGCCGGCGACCACGCCCAGGATGAGGTCCACAGTGGTCTCGGGCAGGGTGGGCGTATTGCCGAGGTTGTCCACCTGCCTGGCGTTGGGCAGCTTGCCGACGCTGTCCGGGGTGCCGCCGACGATGGCGAGCAGGGTGTCCGGTGACGTCAGCCCGGATGGTCCGACGGTGCCGAGGTCACGCCCCGGGTAGCGGTCGGCCAGCTCGGCGGCCGGGTGCGCGGTGAACAGGTCCCGCAATGCCGGCGAGGCGTAGAACTCGCCCGGGCCCGGAGTGCTCGGGATGCCGGCCGGGGTGGGCGCCGTCGGCCCGGTGGCGGCGACGTCGATCCGGATGATCTGCGCACCGTGGAAGTAGTCGTCCCGGGTCGACCACCACAGCGGGTCGGCGCCACCGTCCGTCGAGGCGTGGGGATAGTTCGAGGCGTACCGGCTGAGTTGCGCGTCGACCGCGTTGACCCCGGCGAGGGTGGTCAGCAGCAGTCCGCTGCCGATCGCGACGGCGGCGGCGATGACGAGTAGGCGGGTGAGCGCCTCCCGACCGCCGGCCACGGCGAGGCGGAGCCCGAAGCGGATCATGAGGCGATCCGGTCCGGCGCGTTGACGCGCCCGTCGCGGACCATGACCTCGCGGTCGGCGTACGCGGCGATCCGGGCCTCGTGGGTCACCAGGATGACGGTGGTGCCCTGCTCGCGGGCCGCGCCGACCAGCAGGTCCATCACCTGCTCGCCGGTGAGCGAGTCGAGCGCGCCGGTCGGCTCGTCGGCGAAGAGCACCTGTGGCTCGTTGACCAGGCCGCGGGCCAGGGCGACACGTTGCGCCTGCCCGCCGGAGAGCTCGCCGGATCGGCGCTGTTCCAGGCCGTCCAGGCCGAGGCGCGCGAACCAGGCCCGCGCCTTCGGCAGCGCCTGCTTGCGGTGGACACCGCCGAGCAGCAGCGGCAGGGCGACGTTCTCCTCCGCGGTGAGCTCGGGGACGAGCTGGCCGAACTGGAACACGAAGCCGAAGCGGTCCCGGCGCAGACCACTGCGCCCGCTCTCGGACATGGTGTCGATCCGCCCACCGCCGAAGAGGATCTCGCCGGAGTCGGGCACGAGGATGCCGGCCAGGCAGTGCAGCAGAGTGGACTTGCCCGAGCCGCTGGGGCCCATGACGGCGAGGATCTCCCCGTCCTGGACGGAGACGCTCGCGCCGCGCAGGGCGGGCGTTTGACCGAAGGCGAAGGTCACGTCGCGGGCCTCGATGACGACGCTCACGGCCGCACCTCCTTGCGTAGGGCGTCCAGCCGGGCGCCGGTCATCTCGATCCACCGGAGGTCCGCCTCCAGGTGGTACAGGCCGTGGTCGGCGAGCAGCGCGTCGACCAGGTTGCCGGCGCGTTTGATCTCGGTCAGCTCGCGCATGCGGTGCAGGTGCGCGCTGCGCTGCGTGTCGAGGTATTCGGCGGCCGGACGGTCCAGCATGAGCGCGAGGACGACCTTGGCGAAGAGCACCGTCTGCAGGTGCGGCTCCGGGTCGACGGGCTGGGTCAGCCACTGCTCGACCTCGGTCGCGCCGACATCGGTGATGATGTAGCGCTTGCGGTCGGGGCCGGAGCCGGGCGCGACGTCGCTGATCACCACCTTGCCGTCGCGGGCCAGGCGGCTGAGGGTGGAGTAGACCTGGCCGAACGGCAGCGGCTTGCCCCGGCCGAAGAAGGCGTCGTAGTCGCGCTTGAGGTCGTATCCGTGGCTGGGCTCTCGTTCGAGGAGGCCGAGCAGGGTCAGTGGCACGCTCATGCCAGGAGACTACACCGGGGGTATACCTCGCGTATATACCCCGAGGGTATTCGGGTGCATCCCCTGGTCAGGGGCGTTCTGGTGAGGTCGGGTCAGCCCGTCAGGGCGCGGGCCAGGGCGTAGCCGGCACTGGCCGCGGCGAGCCCGGCGGCGACGCTTCCCGCCACGTTGGTCAGCGCGAGCAGCCGGTCGCCGTCCCTGGTCAGCCGCAGCGTCTCGTAGCTGAACGTCGAGTAGGTGGTCAGCGCCCCACAGAACCCGGTCCCGAGCAGCGCGCTCACCGCCGTGCCCACCGGTACGCCGACGAGGACGCCGAGCAGCAGGGAGCCGACCACGTTGACGGTCAACGTGCCCCAGGGAAACGCCGAGGTGTGCCGGGACTGCACGGCCCGGTCGGTGAGGTACCGCAGGGGAGCGCCCACGGCCGCGCCGAGGGCGATGAGCAGGACGGTCATCGGGCCGCCTCGCGGCGCAGCAGACGGGTGGTGACGGCGTCGCCCAGCCCCACCGCGACGAGCGCCCCGAGCAGTGTCGCGGCCAGGTAGGCCAGCGCGGTGCCCGCCGCGCCCGCGACCAGCGCCTGCTGGATGTCGACCACGTAGGTGGAGAACGTGGTGAAGCCGCCCAGGATCCCGACGCCGAGGAACGGGCGGGCCAGGGGGTGCCCGCCGCCGAGGTGCCCGAGCACCGCCATCAGCGCGCCGATCAACAGGCAGCCGGACGTGTTGACGCCGAAGGTCGCCCACGGGAAGCCGGTCGGACCGTGCGGCGCGAGCTGTTGCAGGCCGGCGCGGCCCAGCGCGCCGAGTACGCCACCGGCCGCGATGGCGGCGAGGATCGTCGCGGGATGCGCGGCCAGCTCGCCCCGGTCGGCGGGAACCCGGAGGTCGACGTCCGGGTCGGTGCGCGGGTCCAGCGGCTCTGCCACGGCTTGTCAGCGTACTGCCGCCCGGGGCGACGTCCGCGCGTGGCTCACGGTCGGTGGCGTCCGGACGCGGCCCGCCGACGGCGGCTTTCGGACGCCACCGACCGTGGGTCCGGACGCCACCGCGTCAACGTGTGGCTGCGACGGCCGCGTCCACGCCGCCCCGCCAGACCGTGCCGACCTCGGCGAAGCCGGCCGCGGTGAGGGCGGCCAGGTGCCAGGAGACCGGCGGGTTCCACTCGGGGCTGTGCCCGCTCGGGTAGATCGCCTGCCGCTGGGCAACGAGCGGCGCGAGCGCGGGGTCGGCACCGGCCCGGGCCCACCAGTCCGACCACGACAGCGTCGCGCCGGCGGCGTAGCGGGCGTCGCGCCGGTCGCGCGCTCGGGTCAGAAGTCGTTTGGTCAGCTCCGGCAGCGTGTCGTCGGGCATGTGGTCGGCGTTGACGAAGACGCCGCCCGGCCGCAGCACGTCCCGCAGTTCGGCGTAGAGCTGCCCGAGCCGGTCGGCCGGCAGCCAGTGCAGGGCGGTGGCGGTGAGGACGGCGTCGTACTCCCGGTGGGGGAGCGTGGCGTGCCAGTCGGGGACGCCGAGGTCGGCCGTGACGATGGTGGCCCGATCGCCCAGCGAGGCGTGCGCGATGGCGAGCAGCGCCGGGTCGAGGTCCACCAGGGTCATCTCGGCCTCGGGGAATCGTGCCAGCGTCCGCAGTGAGATGGTCCCGGTGCCGCCGGCCAGGTCGAGCACGCGCGGCGGTCGGCCGTCGAGGACGGCGTCGACGGTGTCGAGCATGGCCGTGAACCGGTGTTCCCGGTCCGGCAGGTACGCCTCCTGCTGGCGGTCCCAGCTCTCCTGCCACACCCACGCATCGGTGATGTAAGGACTCATGTGGGGAAGGCTAGTTACGGCTCGGGAGCGTTGTCCAGACCTTGTTGCACATATTTTGCAATTGCGAGAAGATGGCAGGGCGATGATCGAAGCGACGCCGGGCCAGGCATCCGCCTGACCCGGCGTCGTCGTCCCGCCGTCCTCGCCACCTCCGCGCCGGCCCACCGCCCCCCGCTGGTCGACGCCCTGCGCCGGCTGCCGGCCGTACGCTGACCGCCGCCTCAGCCGCACGAACGCGGGCGTACGGTACCGGCAGCCCCACCGGGACCGCCGCACCAAGGAGGCACGCGATGCAGGACCGCACCCCTTCAGCGGAGGAGCTGGAGCCGATCGAGCGCGCCGACGTCGACGAGCTGCGCGCCCTGCAACGCGAGCGACTGCGCTGGTCGTTGCGGCACGCGTACGACAACGTCCCGCACTACCGCCGGGCCTTCGACGCCGTCGGGGCGCACCCCGACGACTGCCGCGACCTCGCCGACCTGGCCCGCTTCCCGTTCACCGGCAAGGCGGAGCTGCGCGACAACTACCCGTTCGGCATGTTCGCCGTACCCCGGGAGCAGATCGCCCGACTGCACGCCTCCTCCGGCACCACCGGCCGACCCACGGTGGTCGGTTACACCCGCGACGACCTGCGGACCTGGGCCCGGTTGATGGCCCGGTCGATCCGCGCCTCCGGCGGGCGGCCCGGTGACCGCGTGCACGTCGCGTACGGCTACGGGCTCTTCACCGGCGGCCTCGGCGCCCACTACGGCGCCGAGGAGCTGGGTTGCACGGTCATCCCCGTCTCGGGCGGCATGACCGAGCGGCAGGTGCTGCTGATCCGCGACTTCGAACCCGAGATCATCATGGTCACGCCCAGCTACATGCTCGCCATCATCGACGAGATGCGACGTCAGGGCATCGACCCGCGCGGCACCTCGCTGCGGGTCGGCATCTTCGGCGCGGAGCCGTGGACCGAGGACATGCGCCGGGAGATGGAACAGCGCCTGGACATCCACGCGCTGGACATCTACGGGCTCTCCGAGGTGATGGGCCCCGGTGTGGCCACCGAGTGCGTCGAGACCAAGGACGGGCTGCACCTCTGGGAGGACCACTTCTACCCGGAGATCATCGACCCGGTCACCGGCGCGGTGCTGCCCGACGGCGAGCAGGGCGAACTGGTGCTCACCTCGCTGACCAAACAGGCGATGCCGGTGGTGCGCTACCGCACGCGCGACCTCACCCGGCTGCTGCCCGGCACCGCCCGTCCCATGCGGCGGATCGAGAAGATCACCGGCCGGACGGACGACATGATGATCGTGCGGGGAGTGAACGTCTTCCCCACCCAGATCGAGGAGCTGATCCTACGTACGCCGCAGCTCTCGCCGCACTTCCAGTGCGTCCTGGACCGGCGCGGCCGGCTGGACACCCTCACCGTGCGGGTCGAGCGGCGCGCCGACGCGTCCGTGGACGCCGCCGAGCGGGCCGGCGTGACCCTGGTCGAGCTGGTGAAGAACACGATCGGGGTGAGCGTGGCAGTGGACGTGCTCGCCCCGGACGCGGTGGAGCGGTCGATGGGCAAGATGCGCCGCATCGTCGACCAGCGGCAGTCCGGCTGACACCGCCCGGTCGGCGGGACATCGGAGCCGCGCGTGTCGACATAGGATCGGGGCTATGCGTGTGCTGGTGGTCTCCGCCCCGCTGGTCGGGCACGCATTCCCGCTGGTGCCGCTGGCCGTCGCACTGCGCGACGCCGGCCACGACGTGCTGCTCGCCACGGGCGGCGGTGGCCTGGCCGCCGCCGACGCAGGCCTGGCCGTACACGACATCGCACCGGGCTTCGCCTTCGGCCGGATCGCGCGGCGGGTTCTCCTGCGCCATCCGCTGGTGGCCCGCGCCGAACTGGCCGGCACCGCGGGCACCCGGGGCGCCGGGCTGCTCTTCGGCGCGCTCAACGACCAACTCACCGATCCGGTCGTCAGGCTGGCCGACGAATGGCGACCGGACCTGGTGCTCCACGAACCGTTCGCGGTCGCCGGCGCGGTGGCCGCCGCCCGGCTGGGCGTGCCGGCCGTACGCCAGGAGAACAACCTCTTCGACGGCCGCGAGCTGGTCGACGCCACGGTCGCCCGACTCGGCGCCGCACTGCGCCGGCACGGCCTGACCGAGCTGCCCCCGCCGGCCGCCGCCCTCGCCGTCGCGCCGGCCAGCGTCGCCCGCCAGGACGGCTGGCCGATGCGCCACACCTCCTACGGGGGCGGCGGTGAGCTGCCGGCCTGGCTGCGCGAACCGGGCCGGCGACCCCGGATCCTGGTCACCCGCAGCACCCTCACCGGCCCCGGCGACCGGGGCCCGATGCCCGCCGTGGTCACCGCCGCGGCCGGGGTGGACGCCGAGATCGTGCTGGTCCGACCCGATCGGCGTACGACCGCACGGCCGCTGCCCGACAACGTCCGGGTGGTCGACTGGATTCCGCTCGACGAGGCGTTGCCGGCGAGCGCGGCGCTGGTCCACCACGGCGGTGCGGGCAGCGCGCTCGGCGCCCTCGCCGCCGGCCTGCCGCAACTGGCCACCGTCGGCCCGGGGGACCGGCGGCACAACGCCGAGCTGGTGGCCCGCCGAGGGGCGGGCCTCGCGTCGCGCCCCGCCGACATCACCGCGCACACACTGACCCGGCTGCTCACCGACGAGACCCTGCGCACCGCCGCCGTACAGGTCAGTCAGGAGATCGCCGCGACGCCCCCGCCGGAGGCTCTGGTGGCCCGGCTCGCGGCGCTGGTCTGATCCCGCCCCCCGCGTGGCCGCACCGATCGGCGGTCCGACTGCGGCACGATGACCGGATGCGACACGTCGTGCTGTTCCACTCCGTGTACGGGCTCCGGCCCGCCGTCCGTGCCGCCGCCGACCGGTTGCGCGCCGCCGGGCACCAGGTCACCACCCCCGACCTGTACGGCGTCCCCGCCGTCGACACCGTCGAGGAGGGCTTCGCGCTGCTCGACAAGATCGGCCACGAGGTGGTGCTCGACCGGGCCCGCGGGGCGCTGCGCGACCTGCCGCCGCAGACGGTCCTCGCCGGTTTCTCGATGGGTGCCGGCGTCGCGGGAGCGCTGCTCGGCGAGCGCCCCGACGCCGCCGGCCTGCTCCTGCTGCACGGCACCGGTGGCTCACCCGACACGGTCCGGCGCGGTCTGCCGGTGCAGTTGCACATCGCCGACCCGGACCCGTACGACGCCCCCGACGAGGTCGACGAGTGGCAGCAGGCGATGACCGCCGCCGGCGTCGACCTGACGGTGTTCCGCTACCCCGGCGTCGGCCACCTGTTCACCGACCCGGCCCTCACCGGGTACGCCCCGGACGCCGCCGCAGCCGCCTGGCCCCGCGTGCTGGCCTTCCTGACCGACATCTGACCCCGCGCTGGGCCCGGACTCCGTGGCGTGCCCGCGCCGTATTGGCCTGGGCTCGGTGTCCGGCCCGTGGGCTCGGTGTTCGCGCCGTGTTGGCGTGGGCCTGGTGTCTGCCGCGCGGTGGCACCGGCTCGGTGGCGTCTGCCCCCTCCACGGCCACCCGCCGCCGGCTGCCCCCAGCTCGCCGGTGGCGGTTGGTGCCATCGACCACGCCGCCCCCTCGCCGGCGTGGTCGATTTCGCGGCAGCAAGCCGGTGGCAGAGCTGGCGAGCGAGCCGGGTGGCAGCTCACCAGCCAGACTCGCTGGCGAGCTGCCGTTCTCTCAGCGGGCGTTCGCGCCGATGCGCGGGGGCGTGGCCGTGCCGTGGACGCGCTTGGCGTGCGTGCGGTAGAGCCGGGGCCCGACGACCGGCATCATCAGCCGTGCCGGCAGCGGGGCGTGGGCGAGCACCGCCTTGATCACTGCGGGGTCACCCTCGTACATCGCCATGCCGAAGATCAGCGGCAGGTCCTTCTTGGGGGTGTCGCTCAATCCGTGCTCACCGAGCTTCGCCCATTCGGCCGCGGTGACGTACCGCTGCGCCAGCGGCAGGATCTCGGACTCCTCCAGGGCCATGTGCTCGGTCGTCGCCACGCGCAGACGATCCAGGGCCTCGGCCACCGCCTCGCCGTCGCGTCCGGTCCGCCGCCACTCGGGGAGCAGGGCGACGACCGCCTCGTAGGCCTGCTCGATGGCGTGGTGCTGGGCCTGCATCGCGGGTACGACGGCAGCGGCCTCCGCGCCACCGCGCTCGGCGAGCAGCGGCCACAGGAAGATGTCCTCGCCCTCGTGGTGCAGGTGCAACTGCTGGCACATGAGCGCGGCGTGCGCGCCGACCACGTCCGCGCGCTTCACGTCACCCGACCGTACGCCGCGGACGAGCTGCGGGAGCAGGCCGAACTCACGACGGAACATGGTGTGCACCATGTACATGTCGCGGACGTCGGCCATCGCTTCCTGGTGGTTCTGATTCACGGTGCCCTTTCCAAGGATTTAGTGGGTCGAACACGACGATCTTTCTCGCCGCCACTTGGAACCCACTTGGAAGGAGCAAGCCGCCAGCCCGCCGCCCGGCAACAGGCCTCAGTCGGCCAGCGCCGCCGTCGCCTGGGCCAGCCAGTGCGGCGACTCCCACCGGCGCGCCAGGCTGGCCGCCAGCTGGAAGTGCCGGGCGGCCTCCTCGGTGCGCCCCGTCAGACGAAGGAGCTCTCCGAGGGTCAGCGCGACCGGCCGTACCACGGCAGCCGTGGTGGAGAGGCCGGCCAGTTGATCACGGAACGGGAGCAGCGCGTCGATCACCGGCTGTGCCAGGTCCGCTCGGCCCAGGGCCACGATGACCATCGCGCGTACGCTCAGCAGGGAGGACTGGAAGTAGTCGGGACGGTAGGTGTGCCGGCCGATCGGCATGGCGCGGGCCTCGTCCACCTGACCGTTCTCGATCAGTGCCAACGCCAGCAGGTCGTCCACGATCGGCCCCAGCAACGGCCGCATCCGGCGGGTCGCCTCCACGTGCTCGCCGAAGCGGCCCTGGCTCATCAGCAGGGTCGCCACCGCGAGGTAGTGGAAGGCCGCGCCGTGCGGTGACCCCTGCCGCCGCATCTGTTCGGCCACCTCGTCGTAGTGTCGCCACGCGGTAACGAAGTCGCCGGCGACGTGTGCGAGCACGGCCAGTGAGCACAGGTGGAGGACCTGCGCCTCCTTGAGCTGGTACGTCTCGGCCAGCTGCCCCTGCCGGGCGACGCTGGCACGCAGCTGCTCCGGGTCGTTGAGCGCGGCGGCGCAGTGGCCGACCACCTGCTCGGCGACCCAACGCCAGGTCACGAGGCCGTGCTCGTCGGCGAGGTCACGCAGCTCCAGCGCCAACTCCCGGCGCTGTGCCGCCTCCAACTCGTAGCTCATCGTGCGGGCCCGGGCAGCCAGCCCGAGGGCGTGCAGCTCGGGATCGCCCGATCGCCGGGAGATCGCCAGGGCCTCCTGTCCGGCCGCCACACCGCGTGGGTCCGACTCGCCGTCCAGCTCGGTGGCGAGCGCGTCGAGCAGCCGGCACCGGGTGACCGGGTCCAGGCCGTCGGCGCGCAGCAGGCGGGTGAGCAGCTCGACGGCGGTGTGGTCCACCGCGCCGTACTCGTGTCGTAGCCACGGGCTCGGCACGGTCCAGGCGGTGAACGCCGCGACGAGCAGCTCGTCGCGGCCGGCCGCGATGGCGATGTCGACGGCCCGTTTCCGGCTCTGCTGGGCGGCGGCGACCGCGCCGGCCCGGGCCTGCGCGCGCAGCAGCCGGCCCAGCAGGTCGATCCGGAGCGCGTCCCGGTCCCCGGGCACCGACGCCGCGGCGTCGACGGCGTTGGTGAGCAGTTCGATCGCCGTGTCGTACGCGTAGCGCCGTTCGGCCAGCTCGGCGGCGCGGACGGCGTACTCGACGGCGAGCGGCGCGGTCTCGGCCGACGCGGCCCGCGAGTAGTGGCGCGCCAGGGCCGGGTAGTCGTCCGGGTGCAGCCGGCGGGTGACGGCCGCGATACGGGCGTGCAGGCGGGTGCGGCGCAGCTGCGGCAGGTCGGTGTAGATGGTGTCGCAGACCAGGCCGTGGACGAAGCGCACCCGGCCCGGCGTCGGCTCGGTGAGCAGGCCGGCGCTCAGCCCGGCTTCCAGCGCGTGCAGGACCGTGCCCTCGTCGGTGCCGGACGCGTCGACGAGTGTCCGTACGTCCGCCTCCCGCCCGACGGTCGCGGTGAGGCGCAGCACCGACACCGCAGCGGACGGCAGGTGGGACAGCCGTCGGCGCAGCACGTCGCGGACGCCCTCGGGCACGTCGGAGGTGGCGACGAGGGTGCCCTCGGCGGCGAGCAGCTGGGCCGACTCCCGGACGTAGAAGGGGTTGCCGCCGGTGCGTTCCGCCAGCGCGCTGACGGTGTCCGGATCGACTGTGGTCCGGGCCAGCGCGCCGAGCAGCCGTTCGACCTCGGGCGTCGTCAGGCCGCCCAGCGCGATCCGGTGCGGTGACCGGCGGGCCAGTGCGGCCATGGTGTCGGCGAGCCGCTCGGCGTTGTCGGCGGGCCGTAGCGCCGCGACGAACAGCAGTGCGCCGGCGGTGGTCTCGGTCACGCTGGTGAGCAGCAGCAGGGTCTCGGCGTCCGCGGCGTGCAGGTCGTCGAGTACGACGGCGACCGGTCTGCCGACGGCCGCGGCGTCCAACCAGGCGGCGACGGCGCGGTGCAGCCGGAACCGACCGGCGGTGACGTCCCCACCCACCTCACCGTCGTCCTCGGCCAGCAGCGGCGCGAGCGCCGGCGCGAGGTCACCCGGCGGTGCCTGGAGCGCGAGCTGCCGCAGCGCCTCGACCCACGCCCAGGCCGGTGGCGCGCCCTCGACCTCGGGGCAGCGCCCGAGGGCGACCAGCCAGCCGTTGGCGGTCAGGTCCTCGACGAACCTGCCGAGCAGACGCGTCTTGCCGGCGCCGGCCTCGCCGGTGACCAGCGCGACTCGCGGGCCACGTACCCGCGCCTCGGCGGCTGCCTGCCCGAGCGCCGCCAGCTCGGCCTCCCGCCCGACGAACACCTCCTCCGGCTGCCCTCCGTCGACGGGCGTCGTCGCGGCCACCGGGGGGAGGAGGTCCAGGCGCTGGCCCAGGATCGCGGACTCGACCTCGGCCAGCGCCGGGCCGGGGTCCAGACCGAGCTGGTCCGCGAGGGTCGCCCGTGCCCGCCGCAGCGCGGCGAGCGCGTCCCCCTGCCGACCGGTACGCCACAACGCCAGGGCCAGCAGCCGCCAGGTCTCCTCCCGGAGCGGCGCCTGCCGGGTCAGCAGTTCCGCCTCCGGCACCGCCTCGGCGGGGTCACCGCCGCGCATGGTCACGTCGACCAGCAACTCCCGGGCGGCGAGACGCAGCTCCTCCAGCCGCATCACCTCCGGCTGCGCCCACGGCTCACCGACGAATTCGGCGTACGCGGGACCGCGCCACAGGCCGAGGCCGGTGCGCAGCAGCCGGCGGGCGTGCTCCGGGTCGGCGCAACCGACCGCGCGGGCCTCGGCCAACAGCGACTCGAAGCGGTTGGCGTCGACGGCGTCGGCGGGCAACCGTAGGGCGTACCCGGGTGGCACGGTGACCAGGACCCGCGCCGGCGCGCGGCGTTCGCGGGTCGGCTCCACCACGCGGCGCAGGTGTGAGACGTACGCCTGGAGGGAGACGATCGCCCGTGGTGGCGCGTCCCCCCGCCACAGCTCCTCGATCATCCGGCCGACGGAGACGACCTCGCCGCGGGCCGCCAGCAGCAGCGCGAGCACGGCGCGTTGACGGGGGCCGCCCAGGTCGGCCGGTCCGCCTGTGTCGACCTCGACCTCGAGCGGCCCGAGCACCCGTAGCAGCATGACTGCGCCAATCCTAGCCGTCGGGGTCGGGCGATTCGCCGTCCCCACCGAACCCCTGCCGTCCGCCACCCGCCGCCCTCAGGCCGGGACGGCCAGGTCGCCCGCCGGGAGCGTCACCGGTAATCGGATCCCGGTGTCCGGGCCGCCGGTGCGGATCGACGTCCGGGTGCGGCCGAGGGGCAGGGGCGCGCTCGTCCTGTTCGGCGGCACGTCGCCGGCCGTCGTCACCGCTCGCAGTCGACGGGGGAGCGACGTGTGGTCGACCGGACGCGTCGGCGCGGCGGGCGTGGGCGCCGTCGAGGGTGTGCGGAGCAGCCGGCGGGGGATCGGCGCGCGCTCGGATGACCGTGCGGGGGACGTGGTCGTCGCCGCGAGGGTGCGGACGCGCGGCCGCGGCGCGGGCCGATCGGCGGGTGGTGACGCCGGGGGGCGGACGCGGCGGCCGCTGGTGGCGTCGGAGACCGACGTCGCGGCGGCCCGCCGGGTGAGCACGGCGCGCAGCGCGTGGGGGAGGCGCTCGGCCGCGACCTGACGCAACGCCGGCGCGACGAACGCGTACCCGCTGGCGCGGTCGGCACGCAGCAGCCCGCCCGCGACGAGGGCGCGCAGCAGGGGAGCGGACCGCCCCGGCAGCCAACCGAGCGCCCGGTCGACGGCCGGGCCGGAGAGCACGCCCGTGAGGGTGGCGGCGGCCATCAGCACCGCCCGGCGCTCGCCGTCGAACCGGTCCAGCTCGGCGCCGGTGCTGCGACGTACCGGCTCGGGCAGCGTCGCCGGGTCCGCGCCCGCCACGATCGACGCCACGTACGCGGCGGCGTGCCCGGGTCGGCCACCCACCGGCGGCAGCAGCCGGTCGACCAGGGCCACCGGTTGCCCGGCGCGGGTCAGCAGGTGGCGCAGCAGCCGGCCGGACTGCACCGTGGCCAGCGGCCGGATCGGCACCCGCCGGGCGGGCCCGGGACGGGTGTCGGTCCACTGCGGCTGGTGCACGGTGAGCACGGCCATCGGCACGCCACGCACCGTGGCCGCGGCGAACAGGTCGTGCAGGAAGCGGTGCACGGCCGGCGCGGCGCGGTCCACATCGTCCACGGCGACCACGAGTGGTCGGTGGGCGGCCAGGAGCAGCAGGGTCTCCCGGCAGACCGCCGCCGCGGCCTGCGCCTCGGCCGAGGCGTCCGGGGCCGCCAGCAGCCCCCGCAGCGCCGGCACCACCTCGGCGAGGCGGCCGGGCGCGTACAACGGCGTCAGGGCGTCGGTCAGCCGGTCGCGGGTCGCCGCCGGGCCGTCGCCGGGCCGGATGCCCGCCATGACGCGGACCAGCTCGGCGACCGGCGCCAGCACCTGATCGGGGTACGGCGGGCAGCCCACCACGCACCAGCGCACGGGTACGCCGTCCACCGTGCCCGGCGTCCGGCTCAGCTCGTGCAGCAGTCGGCTGCGGCCGCTGCCGCCCGGGCCGACGAGGGAGATCCAGCGCGGTTCGCGCTCGTGCAGGGCCCGGGACACCTGGTCGGCGATGCCGGCCAGTTCGCGGCGACGCCCGATCAACGGGCCGTCGTGCCGGTCGGCGCTGGGGCGCGCCAGGCCGCTGGCGTGCCACACGGGCATCGGCGCCAGCCGGCCGGCCACCGGCATCGGCGCGAGTTGACGCTGGACGATGAGGCCGGCGGTGGCCCGCGCGGTGGCCGCGCACAGCGCGACGCCACCCGGTACGGCGTGCCCCTGCAGGCGGGCCGCGGTGGTGATCACCGCGCCGCTGGCCACGCCGTGGCCGCCGCTGACCGCGGCGCCCAGGTCGACCACCACCTCACCGGTGGCGATGCCGACGCGCACCCGCAGGGTGATGTCACCGAGGATCGGCTGACGGTCCAGGGCGGCCTGGATCTCCAGCCCCGCCCGCACCGCCCGGTACGCGTCGAACCCGTCGGAGTGCCGTGCACCGAAGAGCGCCATCACCGCGTCGCCGACGTACTTCTCGACCACGCCGTGCCAGCGGTGCAGCACGCCGGTGACCCGTTCGAAGTAGGCCCTCTGCAGAGCGCGGACGTCCTCCGGGTCGAGCTGGTCGACAAGCGCGGTGGAGCCGACGATGTCGACGAAGAGCACGGTGACTGTCCGTCGTTCCTCGGGCACCGGCCAGTGTGGGCGGTCGGTCCGCGTCGTGTCCGCGACGATAGTGATCATGGGTGGCACACCCGTCCTTCCCAGGTGATGGGCTGACGACCCTCGGAGATTGGCATTCCTGGGCTGACGGGGGATCGGCAGAACGACGTATGTCGGCCACCCGCAACCTTTTAGTCGCAATGTCGACGCGAGGAGTACCACAAGCGGCAGATGGCCGTAGAACGGTCGGGGGGCGTGTGATTAGGCTGCGTTCCATGGCCAGCGATGTGGACACCGCACCGCTCGTGGGCCGGGCCGAGCTGGTGCAGACGGTTCGGTCGGCGCTGCTCGGTGACGTGGCACAGGGACAGACGGCCGCCGTCTTCCTGACCGGCGAGAGCGGTGTGGGCAAGACCCGTCTCCTCGGCGAGATCGGCGTCCGACTGCGCGAGACGGGCGCGCTGGTCCTGACCGGCAGCTGTCTGGACATCGGCGACGCCTCGCCGCTGCACCCGTTGCTCCAGGCGCTTCGACGCTTCGACGCCGACCTGACCGCCGCGCAGGCGCGTACCTCCTCGGCCGTACGCGGGCTGTTGCAGGTGTTCGCCGACGAGACCGGCGGCCCGGACGGCGCGGGCACCCTGCTGGAACGCGTCTCCCGGGGTCTGCACCTGATCGCCGAGGGCCGACCGCTGGTGCTGATCCTGGACGACCTCCAGTGGGTCGACCGCAGCACCCGGCAACTGCTGCTCTACCTGCTGGCCGGCCTCGGCGACCTGCAACTCTCGGTGCTGGCCGCGGTACGCGCCGAGTCGTTGCAGGGCGCGCACCCGCTGCGCCGGGTGCTCACCGAGCTGCGTCGGCTGCGGACGGTGCGGGTGCTCGACCTGTCCCCGCTGGACCGTGCCGACACCGAGCAGCTCGCCGCCGCGGTGGTGGGCCGGGCGTTGCCGGCCGAGGCGGCCGAGCAGGTCTGGCAGCGCAGTGGCGGCAACCCGTTCGTCATCGAGGAGTTGGCCCGCGACCTGCGCGACGGGCGGGACGGTCTGTCCGAGACGCTGCGCGAGATCTTCCTCGACCGGGTCGACGCGCTGCCGCAACACGCGCACGCCGTGGTGCACGCCGTGGCCGCCGGTGTCGAGCCCGTGCAGCACTGGCTGCTGGCCGAGGTGCTGCGCCTGCCCGAGGACGAGCTGATCGACGCCGCCCGTGCCGCCGTGGCGCACCGACTGCTGGTCGGTGCCGACGACGGCTACCGGCTGCGGCACCGGCTCGTCGCCGAGGTGCTGGCGCACGAGCTGTTGCCGGCCGAGCGCTCCGGGCTGCACCGCCGCTACGCCGAGGCGCTGACCGCGGCGCCGGGAGAGCTGCGCCAGGCCCGGCTGGCGCATCACTGGCGGCTGGCCGGCGAGCCGGCCCGAGCCCTGCCGGCGGCGGTGGGCGCCGCGCAGGAGGCCGAGCGACTGCACGGGTACGCCGAGGCGCACCGCCACTGGACGGCCGCGTTGCAGCTGGCCGGTGACTCCGGCTCGTCGCAGGTGGACCGGGTGGAGCTGCTCGGCAACGCGGCCGAGGCCGCCCACCACTGCGGGGAGCACGCCCGCGCGTTGGCGCTGCTGGAGGAGTTGGCAGCGGTCCGGGGTGGCGGGCCAAGGTGCTCGCTGCACATCCGCCGGGCGCGGTACCTGGCCGCCGCTGGCCGCTCCGCCCTCGCGGAGAAGGAGTACGAGCGGGCCCTCGACGCGGCGGACTGCTCGCCACGGGACCGGGCCACCGCCGCCGCGCGACTCGCCGAGCTGCTGCTGCACCTGGGTCGGTATGCCGACGCGGGCCGGCGCGCCCGGGAGGCGCTGGCGTTGGCCGCCGAGGTGGAGGGTTCCACCACCGAGGTGGTGCTGGCCAGTTCGGCGCTCGGTTTCAGCGACGCGTACCTGGAGGACCCGGACGCCGGCCTGGCGGTGATGCGCCAGGCTCTCGAGACCGCCGAGCGCTCCGGCCAGCCGGAGGACGTGGCCTGCGCGTACCTGCACCTGGCGGAGTTGTTGACCGGGCCGCTCAACATCCTCGAAGAGGGCGTGGTGGTGGCCCGTCGGGGTGCCGAGCGGGTGGCCGAGCTGGGTCTGGGGCGTACCTGGGAGACCCGTCTGCTGGCCATCGCCACGAACGGGCTGTTCCGGGTGGGGCAGTGGGCCGAGGCGGAGAAGGTGGTCGCCGCCGCGCTGCGGCACCGGCCGTCCGGCGCGGACGCCGTCGAGCTGCTGTTGGCCCGTTGCCGGCTGTCGGTGGGCTACGGCGACATCGCCGCCGCTGACCGGGATCTCGAAGCGGTGGCGACCGTGCTGGCCGGTGGCGGGGCGCGGCACGTCATCCCGCTGCTCACGCTGCGCGCCGGACTGTCCATGTGGGAGGGTCGGCACGACGTCGCGCGGCAGGCCGTCCAGCGTGGCCTGACCGAGAGCCGCTCGGACGACGTGACGATCCTGTCGGCTCTGGTGTGGCACGGGCTGCGTGCCGAGGCGGAGGCGCACGCCAGTCGTACCGTCGCGGTGGACCCGACGGCGGTACGTCGGTTGCGCGACGTCGCCGATCGGGTCGCGCGCAAGAGCGCGTCCGCGGCCCGACCGGTGCGCTCGGTGGTGGACGGTTTCCTGGCGTTGTGCGCCGCCGAGGTGAGCCGCCTCGACAGTAGTGACCCGGAGTTGTGGGCCGCCTCGGTCGCCGAGTGGGACCGCCGTAACCACCCCTACCCGGCGGCGTACTCGCGGCTGCGACAGGCCGAGGCGCTGCTCGCCCGGCGCAGCAGGGTGGCCACCGCGGGCAAGCTGCTCCGGGAGGCGTACCGGGTGGTGCAGGGGCTGGGTGCGGTGCCGTTGACCTCGGAGATCCGGGAGCTGGCGGGGCGGGCCCGGGTGTCCCTCGACGAGCGGGACGGCGCCGACGGCACCCGCGCCGCCGCGTCGGTTGAGCCGGCCGACGACGAGTTGGCTGCCCTCACCGCGCGGGAGCGGGAGGTGCTCGCGCTCGTCGCCGAGGGGTTGACCAACCGGGAGATCGGGCAGCGGCTGTTCATCAGCGAGCGGACCATCGGCGTGCACGTGTCGCACATCTTCGACAAACTGCAGGTCCGCACCCGCGTGCAGGCCAGCGCGATCCACCTGCGCAACGCGCGCGGCTGACGACACCCCTACGTATCCCCGGCGCCGTTGTGCGCCGGGGATACGTCGTTCTACTGATCCCGGCGGCGGCTGTCGGCTGAGAGGCTGTGCCCCGTCGACGGCGCCGGGGGTGCCACGACCATCATGGAGGAGAGATGACCGAACCCGTCTGGGGGCCCGTGCACCGGGACATCGTCGACCTGCTCGCCGATCACCCGGCGGACGTGCCGGCGGTGGTCGACCATCTCACGAAGCTCCAGGACATGCTGGTGCGGTTGCCTCCGCTGGAGGCGAGCTGCCCGCTCGCCGACTTCAACAGGCTCTACCTGACGATCACCAGCAGTGTGCTGGACGGCCTGTACGACGACAGGTTCGTCGACCCCGCGTTCCTGTCCCGCCTGGACGTCGAGTTCGCGGCCCGCTACTTCGACGCCATGCGGCTCTGGACCGACTCCAGCCCGGGCACGCCCAAGGCCTGGTCGTGTCTGTTCGAGCGGATGCGCGGGCCCGACGCCCGGCCGTTGCCGTCGGCGGCGGCCGGTGTGAACGCGCACATCAACTTCGACCTGCCGTTCGCGTTGGTGACGACGTTCGACCACCTGGAGTCGGAGCCGGTCGACGGAAGCGACCAGCACCACGACTACCTCGAGATCAACAAGATCTTCGCGGACAAGATCCCCGGTCTGCGGCGGGGTTACCTGGAGCGGTGGCAGCTGCTCATCGACATGCTCAACGGCGACATCGACGACTGGTACCAGGGGGAACTGGTCGGGTACACCCGCGATGTCGCCTGGCGGAACGCGCAGAAGATCTGGCGGTGCCGGCACGATCCGGACGCCCGCGAGTGTGAGCGTACGCGGCTGGACGACAACGCCGCGGCGCTCGGACGGTTGCTGCTCTCGCCCCTCGGGGCGTTCCTGCAGTAGCCGGGACGGGGGGTCCCCGCGCTCCGCCCGTGGGGGCGGCGGAGCGCGGGGACGCAAACCGCCCCGCCCGCTCCACCTACCCGCGCAGCCCGCCGGCTCTGACCGGCGGCAGCCGGGGAGTCAGCCGGTCGGCCCGGGGGGTGTCGACCGTCTGCCGTCGTCGGCCGGCCCGGGGTGGTCGG
>NZ_JBEXIL010000042.1:0-54100 GCF_040608555.1 Micromonospora sp. NPDC005172 | reverse complement strand
GGCCGTCAGCATGCCTACAAAACAGTGACAACCACGCGAATCGCATTCATCGAACAATAACAATGGACTGACGGCCAAACGAAAGACCGAGGCTAACCGTCGGTTTCACCTGCTTGCCGCCGGCTGCTTCGGTCTCAGGTGCCGCTTGAGCCGGAGCGGCCAGTAGCAGCAATCCTGTCGTCGCGGCACCGATAATTCCGAGTGACCGCTTCACTAACGAGTGTGACACTCTGTGATCCTCCCGTGCGGTTTATGTGATGGCTCGACCCTGTCATTAATCGAGCCATCGCTACAAGACCGACTGCGGTCGATCTCTGTGCGACTTCTCACCGGCATCGGGTCAACGTGCCCGGCGGGCATGTGATATCGCCGGGACTCTCTACGTGAGGGCGTGGTTCAGGAGGCGGCTCCGGCGAACGTGCCAACGCGCGAGGAAGGCATGCGCGAACAAGCTCGACAGTCGGCTGGCGTGGGTTCGTTGACGTCGACCTGTCCGGGGTTATTGACCCATCCGTCTGCAGGCCGTGGGACCGAATCCGCCGCGCGACGACGACGTCGAGGCGGTCGGCTGACGCCAGAGGGCGCTCCTGATTCCCCGGAATCCAGCCTGCCCGCTCATGCCCTCATAGCTGAAGGTTATGTCCACACGTACCGACGATCACACGGTGGCCGCCTCGCGTCCATGCCACCTCACCACCAGCATCTCAGTCCGCGGCTGCCGCAGTAGCTCTGGCACCCGTTCGCGACTGACTCGGTCGAGCCGGTGTGTCCCGCCGATGAGCAGTGGGGCGGGTGGCTGGCCGGTGATGTGGACCTGCGCCACGATCCGTGGTGTGCTCAGGTCGGTGGCCAGGGCGTAGGTCCGGTTCAAGGCGCCGATTGTCGGACCGATGAGGTTCGCCGTCCGCGGATTCGGCTTATCGAGGCGATGTAGGCCGTACGCGACCACGTGGTGACGTCGAGGGACAGGGTGTCACGAGGCGCCGAGGCGATCAGAGTCTTGGCCGCGTCGATGTCGAAGACCATGGCCCGAAGTGGAACCACTGCGGTGGTCGGCCGCCGATAACTGGCTGTTTCCCTTCTCGGTGAGGCGGGTGTGGATGGCGATGCAGCGAAGGGTCAGCTCGTGCGGCGGCAGGGCGAGCAGTCGTTGCTGGTTGTCGGCGCGGAGCCGGTCCCAGATGAGGATGGTGACACTGGCTGACCACAGGTCCGCCAAGACGCCGTTGATCTTGGCGTTTGCCGGTTGGCGACGATCTGGCGCAGCGTGCCGATGAGGGTGGGTCGCCGGGCCGGTGGTTGGCGTCGTCGGGTCGGGCGGCTTCGGGGAGCAGGGTGTAGCAGTCTTCGCAGGTGTAGTCGCTGCGAGGTGGGGCTTCGGTCTCCCATTGAAGAACGTCGGCGGCGGGCGGGCCGCACACCGACTGGCGCGGGTCGCGGGGGTGGCGGATGTGGCCGCTCATCGGCAGCCCTCCCGGTCTGGTCGAAGTGGGGTGAAGGTCGGGCATCGCGGTGCTTCTCCTGGAGGATGTTCGGGGACTTTGTGCTGTCGCGGCGTTGGGCGTTGCTCGATGCCGCGTGAGGGATGATCGGCGCCGGCCGGCGAGACGCCGGCCTGGCACCGGAAATGAGGGCTTGCCTAGTCCTGCGGCGACGGGAGGACTGCCGGTTCGTCAGCCCGGAGCGCTGCGAGGAGAGCCGTGGCACGGTCGGTGGAAACGCGGACCCCATCGGTGCGTAGCCCTTTGATCAGGACCGAACGGGACAGCGTCACGCCTTGAGCGCTCAGGCGGTCCGCGACTCGACGTCCGGGGTCCATCAGGTCCGTAACGTCGGGGACCGCCCGTGGCTGCAGCTGGCCGGCACCGTCCCGGCGTGTCGAGCGCCCGGCTGATTCCGTGGACTGCGGGCCGGAAACCGTCGACGGAGTCTCTCGCGGTCCCGGTCCGCTGTCGCCGACGCTCCGGACCTCGACCCGGTCGTTCGACTCGACGGCCGACGACGCAGGAGTTCCCCCTGAGCCGGAGGGCGGAATCGCCGTCCGCTGCGTGGACCACTCGGCGTTGACCTGGTCCGGGAGATCGTGGCCTTGGTCCTGTTCACTGCTGTCCCTGTCGACTGCGGTCCGGTCCTGCGCCGGGGCTGTCCGCGCTGCCGGGTCCGACCCTGCGGATAGCGCAGCGTCCGGCGCTGGCCGGGTCCGGGCCTGCGCCGGGAATGCTTGCTCTGAAGCAAACGTGGGGTCCAGTTCGGTGTCGGCGCGGTCCTGTGGTGATGAGGACTGGTCCGGGACCTGTCCCGTCTCGTGGTGGACCTGTGGGTGGGGCAGGGCGGGGACCGGGCGGCTGGTCCCGTGTTCGGCGAACCAAGTCAGAGATGCGAGGACCGCGCCGGTGTCACCCCGCCGGGATGCGACGCGGACCGTGCGGCGTGCCAGCCGGCGGACCTGGTTGCGCCTCGCGGCAGTCCGCCGGGCCTGTCGTTCGGCTGCGGCCCTCCGCAGCAGGTAGGCGGCGCGAGGGCTGACACGGTCGCGGACATCGACGGACCAGGCTGCGGCGGTGCTGGACAGGTATCGGAGCCAGCGGCGCCAGCCGAACGCGGCCGGCGGATCGGGTAGGAGCCTGCGGCGGCGCAGTTCGACGCGGTGTCGGGCACCGCTGCGGATCTCCCAGACCACGATCCCGGCGAGGGACAGGACGGCGAGGAGCCCGGCGCCGACGCGGCTGGCATGTTGGTGGCCGAGGTAGTTGATGCCGGCGGCGGTAGCGGCGCAGAGCCAGGTCAGGGCGCGTGGGGTGCGGGCGGCTTCCCCAGCGAGGCGCATCTTCTGCGCGGTCAGCGCCATAACCAGTGCCAGACCCTCGATCGCGACGGCGACGACGATCCCAGCGAGCATCGGCCAGCCGCGGGCTTGGGCTGCGGTGATCTGTCCGTAGACGGCGCCACCGACGGCCAGCAGGTACATGGTGGCGGCGTAGACGTCATCGGCGTGCCCCCGCACGTACCCGACGAGCGAAGCGGCTCGGTGCCGCCAACGCGCTGCCCGCTGCCGGGCGGCGCGGGCGCGGGCCTCGCGGCGGGCCCGCTGATCGGCGGCTCTCTCCTCGGCCTCGCGGCGCTGGGTGGCGCGGGTCTGGGCGGCGAGGTGCTGCTGCCGCTCTGCTGCCTGGAGTTGACGCTGCATCGCGGCGTCAGCGGCGGCGATCCTCGCTTCCTCGGCGGCCTGGGCCTGCTGGGCGGAGAGGACCTGGCGGGCCAGTCGCCGGTCGTGGCTCGCCAGGTGCACGACGGCCTCCAGGTCGACGCTCACCGGCCCCGCCCTCTCTCGCCAACGGCATCGCGGTAGCTGTCGAGGGGAGTCACCGCGGCCCCTGCGCGGGGAAGTCCGCCAGGGTGCCGCGGACGATGGTCGTCGGGTGGTGGGCGCGGGCGAGGAGTTCGTAGACCAGGTGCGGGTGGCCGCCGGCGAGACGGAACCCGACCTCATCGCAGGCCGCGCCGCGAACCGGCCGCCGGACCTCGCCGGGTGCCTGGACAGCGATGACCCACGTATGCGCCCGGTTGACGTCGTAGGTCAGCTGATACACGGCCCCATCGTCGCCGACCACGGTGGGCAGCGCAGGTCCGTCCGTGGTGAACAGGATTCGGTCGACGCGGGCAGGACCGTGCGCCAGGCCCGCGCCGACGGCGAGACGGAACTGCATCCAATCCATGATCACGAACGGCTCCGTGTCCTGCTGTCGGGCGTCGTCGGATCGGGAGCGAGGAGATGTGTGGTTCATGAGGATGGCTCCTGGGCGAGTACACGGCGCGCGCCCGGACCTGCGAATGGGTCCGGGCGCGCGAATGTGCGAGAGAGGTGGTTTCAGGCGGTGGTGGCGGCGAGGTGCAGGGCCTGGACGGCCGTGGCCTCGAGACTGTGGGCGGCGTCGGCGTCGGAGAGGGTCTGGGCGACGGAGGTGACGGCGTGCATGACCCCACCGGCGGTGGGGTCGGCGCCGGCGATGAAGTGGGCGAGGATGTCGCGTTGCTGGTCCTCGCTGTAGCGCAGCCGCTGACCGACGATCTTGAGGGTGGTGTTGGGGTCGGTGACGGGGGTGCTGGCAGCGGTGTCGAGCTCGCGTAGGACCTCGGTGATGTAGTCGGCGTCGAGGAAGGCGGTGACCGCGTCGGTGGTGCGGGAGGTAATCAGGTCGAGGGTGCGGCGGGTGGTCTCCTC
The DNA here is from genome assembly GCF_040608555.1 of Micromonospora sp. NPDC005172. Taxonomy (NCBI): domain Bacteria; kingdom Bacillati; phylum Actinomycetota; class Actinomycetes; order Micromonosporales; family Micromonosporaceae; genus Micromonospora; species Micromonospora sp. NPDC005172. The sequence goes on along the minus strand of NZ_JBEXIL010000042.1, from coordinate 49,878 downwards.
GGAGGCGGTGACGACCCCGTCTGCGCCGGTCATGCGGGAGCCGATGTGGGTACGGCGCAGGGCGTTGCGGCGGATGACCATGCCGTTGCGGCAGACCTCGAAGCGCACCCACGGGGCGATGCTGAACGCTCCCGCTCCGGTTTCCGAGTTCGAGATCAGGAATCCGGCCGAGACGATCGGTAGTTCGGAGCCGGCCCGCCCGTCGAACGGGGAGCGGTAGCGGGCCAGCAGGCGGGGGGCGGCGACCTGCACCTGGGGGGAGTAGACCCGCAGGTACATGCGCCGGTCGGTCAGGTCGCAGCCGGCGAACTGGACCCGTACGTTCGCGCGGCGGATCCCGTCGAGCGCGGCGAAGAGTACGTCGAGGTTGTCGATGCGGTTGTAGCGGTCGGACAGGACCGCCCGCACGATGCCGCCGCCGGTGTCGTTGCGTAGGCAGCGGATGAGGAAGCTGCGGGAGTCGCGGGCGAGCCAGCCGTTGACGTTGTCGTCGAACAGGTCAGGGTGTTCGGCGGCGAGGCGCCGCAGGTACGCGACGGGGATGCCGAGCTTGTCGGCGAGGCCGGCGGTGGCGACGTCGTTGATCGTGTAGGTGCCGGAGGTCATTGTCACCCCCTCCGGGCCGAGCTGCGGCTCGGTGCCGTCCAGGACGAGGCTGCCGCCGGCGGCGCGCATCCGTCCGGCGCCGGCCTTGACGTCCATTGCGCGGGTGGACTGGTCGGTGAGCATGCGGCGTAGCTGGTCGAGGTCGACGTTGCGGTGCGCCGGAACAGTGATCATCGAAGACATGAGGGATCGGTCCCTTCGAGGAGAGTCTGGAGGTGGGGAGTTCGTTGAGGGAGTCAGCGGCCGGCGTCAGCGGCGGTCGCGACGGCCAGGCGTAGTCGCTCCCACTGCTCGGGTCCGATGGCGCCGAGCGCGCGGGCCTCGTCGAGGTGGTCAAGGACGGCGATGGCGTCGCCGGCGGTGAAAGCGGCATCGGCGGCGCGGAACGCCGCTTCGCCCTGCTCGCGGCGCAGCTGTCGCCACTGCTCGGGGTTGTGGGCTGGCCCCGCCTGGGTCAGCACCTCGGGATGAGTCCGGGCATGGGCGTAGATCCATTCCCACTCGGCGGGGGTGGCGTTGACGATCTCGGCGACGTACCGGCAGCCATCGCCGGTGACCCGGTGATAGCCGGGCCCGTACTCGTCGAATGCCAGCAGGATCTCCCGCTGGCGGATCAGCGCCAGACGGCGCTTAGGGTCATCGACCTCGGACACCAAGTCGGCGTCAGTGGACACGGGGCTCCAATCGGAAATGTCGAGAGCTGGCGCGGTGAGTGACCTCGCTCCGCTGCGGAGTCGGGTTGGCACGCGAGTCGGCGGGGGCCTACGCGCAGTGCGTGGACCCCCGCCGATAGCGGATTTTCAGATCAGGACTTGCCGCTTACGGGTCCGTCGTCAAACGTCTGCTTCTCGACGTCGGCCAGCTCATCGGCGTCCGAGAGGTCATCGGCCTCGGGGCCCGTTGCCTCGGATTCCGTCGCCTCGGGCTCGGGCTCCTGCGCGGTATGCGGTGCGGCGAGCACGTCGTCGTCCGCAGCGACGCCGTCGGCCTGCTCGGTCTCCGCATCGATATCGCCGAAATCTGGATCCTCGGCGTCTGCGGCCGTGGACTCGTCGGTGTCTTCGTCGTTGGGCAGTTCGTCCTGCGGGTCACGGCCGAGCGAATCCCGCAGCGTCGTCTCCGCCTCGGAGAGGGTGTAGCCGTCGGCGACGAGCTGGTCGAGCCACGCCACCGCCGCCTCGTCATCCAACGCCCACGTCTCGTCGCGGGCCGCGTAGCCGAGGTTGCGTTCCTGGACGCAGATCCACTGCGCCACCAGGCAGCGACGCAGCTTGTCCTCCCGAGCCACCACGGCAGCGGCACCATCGACGCCACCAAGAGTGGCGTACAGGCCGTCGACGTCGCGGAACCGCAACCCGTCCACGACAGTTGCCCGAAGCGCCTCCAGGAAGAGCCGCTTCACCGCCCGCGCCGACCCGTATGCGGTGCGGTAGAACTCCCGCCGCACGTCCGCCGCGACTGTCAGACCAGCAAGGTACTCGGCGCGTGCCTGCTCGGCTGCCTCCCGGCGGGCACGCTCCTCTTCCGTGACGCCCCGACGACTGCCGTAGCTCAGGCGCTGGTAGCCATACCGGTCCGGCTCCGCACAGTAGAAAGTCGTTTGGGCATGGTCGCCGATCTTCTCGACGAACGCTGCGAGCCCGGCCAACGTGGGATACACGTCTGGATCGAGCGGAATGCCGTTGGCGTCGGCGAGCTGCATGGCGGCCACGGCCGTACCGCTGCAGGGGTAGCCCTTCGGCTTCGACGTCACCTTCACCCCGGCGAGCACCAACTCCGCCTTCGCCCGCTCCTTCGCCGCCGCGAAGGTCCGCTTCGACCGCTCGGCGGCGATGGCGTGCCGGAATCCCCAACTCGACCCGGTGCCCTTCAGGATTCGATCCAGGGCAGCCGGATCCTCGGTGAATTCGGTGAGCGCGGCGGCATCCTCCAGCGTCAGGGTGCCGGCGTCGGCCGCGCCGCGCGCCGCCTGCGGCAACTCCCGCAGCTTCAAGGTCTGCTTCACCTTGGCCGTCGGAATCGCCCGCACGGTGGCGATCTGCTCCGGCGACCAGTCCAGCAACGTCAGCTGGTGAAACGCCTCAGCCTCCTCGGTGGGGGTCAGCCCCACCCGGTGGCCGTTCTCGGCAAGCTGCGCGACGATCTGCGCCGCAGCACCTTCGTCGGAGGCGACCCATACCGGCACCTGCTCCATGCCGAGCTCGATCGCCGCGTACTTCCGGCGGTGCCCGATGATCAACTGAAACGCGTTCGGCTGGTCCGGCACCGGAATGACCACCAACGGGCAGAGAACTCCCACGACCGCCATCGAGGCGGTCAGATCGCTCAGGTCACCGACGTCCGTGCGCAGGTTACGCGGGTTATCGACCAGGTCACGAGGGTCGAGGTACTGGGCCCGGAGCGTAGGGCCCGCAAGGTCCGCAGGTGCTGTGACCTCGGCGATGCTGAGGTCGTCTGATACGGGTCGGGACAACAGAGTGGTCGTCATTACAGAGAACGTCCTTTCCAAACCACAAGGACGCCCTACCCGGCGCGGGAACGGCCGGGTGGGCGGTGCTGGCCCGATCCGCCCGGCCGGCCGATCGGCGCAGCCCCGCACAGGCCCACCCCACGCTCGGTACGACGCGCAGACGCGGCTGCGACGGTGGGCCTTGAGGGGCCAGCCGCGGTCGGTCAGGATCGAGGGTCAGCAATCGCACCCGCGGCCTCCCGCCCGAGAGCAGGTCAACGTCGACGACGAAGCTGCGCGAAGGCACGCCGCTATAACCGGGGGTGCGGCCGGACGGGACCTGGCGCGGTCAGCGGGTGCTACGGTCGGAGGGCGGACCTGCCCCACGTTTGTGGATCGGCAGGTCCTGCTGTGTTCGGGTCGCCGTCGCTGGCTGGTCACCGTGGTCCTGAGGATCACGCAAAGAAGTGACGACGGCCGGCTGGTCCGTCTGAACGGCAGCCTTATTCGTTGGCGGGGGTGGCCATTGCGGTGTCCATGGCGGTTCTGCCGCGTTCGGGCGCTTCGGGCATGAGGTGGCCGTAGTACTCGTCAGTGACCTTGGAGTTACTGTGGCCCAACCAGACCGCGAGGTCGGTGATCGGCACCCCGTTGTCGAGCATCGAGGAGGCGAAGAAGTGCCGCAGCGCGTGGGTTTTGGTGAACGACACCTTCGACTCCGTGAGTGCCGGCTGCCAGATCTGGTTGCGGAAGTAGTACTGGTACAGCAGGCCGGTCCGGCTGTGGTTGGGAAAGAGCAGGTGGACCTGACCCTGGCTGCTCTGCCATGCGAGGGTGCCGAACTTCTTCAGGTGTGCGCGTAGGACCGCGGCGACGATCTTGGGAAGCGGCACGGCCCGACCGGGGGACTCGGCATCGCGGTGCTTGGTGTACATCTTGAGATGCAGGCCGGCGTTCTTGCCACTGTCGCTTTCGCCGTCCTCGGTGATTTGCCGGTTGACGTGCAGCAGTCCCCGGCGGAAGTCGATCTGGTCGCGACAAAGGCCCATCGCCTCAGCGACTCGTAGCCCGCAGCCAGCCATCAACCAGGCCACCGCAGCGTATCGGGGGTCGAAGGCAGCGATGAGCGCTTCGATCTCGACGCGTGTCGGGACGACGATCTTCTCTTTCACCACGCGGCGTACATTGGCGCGGCGACCGGGGAGTTTGGCCCGCTTGGCCGGGTTGCGGCCGAGTTCGTCGTTGTCGACCGCCCACTGCAGTGCCGAGCTGAGGTACCCGAACCGGGTCTGGATGGTCTGCGGTTGGTAATTCTTGGTGTCGCGCATCCACAAGATCCACGCCTGGATGTCGGCGAGCTTGAGCGCCCCGGTCGTTCTGGCCTTGAAGTATGGCCGGACCGCCTGGTTGAGCATGCTGCGGTACTGCCGGACGCTGGAGTTCTCCAGGCCGCGTGTGGTGGCCCATCGTTCGAACAGCGTCGTGACGGTTTCGGCGCCTCGCTCGGTCTCCAGGTATGTGCCGGTGTCGAGTTCGCGCTCCTTGCGGGTGCGGAAGTTCTCCGCGTCGACCTTGCGCCGGAACGTCTTCTGTCGTTGCCGGCGGTCTGGATCCATCCAGAAGCAGGTGTGGCCGGGACCGTCGGCGCTGGGCTTGATCCATGCTCGTGCCATGAGGGGAACTCCTTGGTGCATTGCGAAGCCGGCTGGCGTCGGGGCGCACGTCATCGCCCCGGCTCGTGCACAGCGAGCGGGTTGAGGACAGGGGGTATCGCCCCGGCGGCGGGCCAGGCTGCGGGCTGAAGGGTGTGCGGTATCGGCCGTCGGTGCGAGTGGCGCGCCGCGGATTGTCGGGTACGGGCTATCGGCTCGTGACCAAGCCGCAGGTCACGAGTGGTCTGTTACGCGCAGAGGCATTGGTGCCGGTTGGCTACTCCAGCCGGCCGAGGAAGCCGTCGATCATCGCGAGTAGTTCCTCAGTGGGTGCGCCGTCGGCGGCGGCGGTGCGGACTTCGCCCAGTACCTCGCGGACCTGCTGGCGCGTCTTGCGGCGGATCTCGTCGCTGTCGGCGAAGAAGCCGTCGAACGCGGCCTGCGCCCTGGTCAGAAACTCGTCGCGCAGTTGTTGCGGGACCCCGCGGCCGGACGGTTCGAGTGACTCAGCCGCGGCAGTCTCGTACTGCGCCGCGTCAGTGCCGTTAAGTGCTTGCTCGCCGCGTATCCATCGCAGCAGTTGAATCGAGTCGACCACCACGCCGGGTGCGACCTGCACCTGCTGGCCGGCGTCGGGCACCAGCAATGTCTCCGGCGGAACGTTCAGCGCGTAGGCGAAGCGCAACAGTTCGTCGACCGTGACCGGGGTCCGGCGGCGACCCGCCTCGATGTTCATCAGCACCGTCGGCGACATTGCCGGGTCGTCATACAGCTCAGCAGCCTTGTCCGGATTCAGGCGGCGCTTCTTCCGGATCTCCTTGAGGCGTAGCCGCACCACCTCACCCGGCGTGGCCTCGCCACTGAGCTGCTCACTTGTCATGTTCGTAAGTTCTACTCGCTTGGTTGACAAGTCGCAAGCTTGCTGGTCATATTACTTCTCCACCCAGCAAGTAGCGTGAGTTTGCTTGCCAAATCGACAAGTTGGTTGATGATGCGAGAAGAGCCGACAGGCATGTGGACCCACGAACAGGCTGCTCGATATTTGGGCGTGCAGCCCCAGACCTTGTACTACATGAATTACACGGGCAAAGGACCCAAGTCGTACAAGGTGGGCAAATATCGCCGCTACCGCAGGCGCGATATCGACGCTTGGCTCGAAACCCACAGCTCCGAACGCTGACCGCTCCCAATTACCGTTACTGCACCCTGTTCGGAGCGAGCCGATATGACCATGACCGGCACCAACTTCGCCCTGTACTACGTCGACGACTCCGGTAGCGAAGCCCACGGCCTGACCACGTTTAGCTGGATCCGGATCGATCCAGCACAGTGGGCTGACGCGACCCAGCGATGGTTGAGATTCCGCGCAGCGGTCTACCGCCGCTATGGCATCCCCGCCGATATCCGGCTGCATGCCACCGAACTGGCGGGCGGCCGAGGAACCTGGGCGCAAGACCCTGTCCGCAGGACCGCGCGGATTGGCCTGAGCGTCATCCAGGAAGGTCTGACCGCGATGGCTGGCCTGCCGGGCGTCACGCTTGGCAGCGTCTATCGCCGTACCAACGCCCGCGGACGCAACTTCGAACGCGACAAGCAGGACCTCTACCGCTGCATGATCGCGAAGCTCGACGCCGACCTCCACGATGCTGCCACCTTCGGCACCGTCGTAGTTGACGGCGACGGTACCAACGGCGGTTACAACCGCGCACACCGCGCCCTGGCTAACGGCAGCCGCGCCCTCATCGAGGACCCCTTCTTCCGGCACGCAAACACAAGCCAGTGGGTCCAGATCGCTGACCTCGCTGCCTGGACCGGATATCGGTCTCTACGTCCCGGCGGGAGACGAGACAGGACCACGACGTGGTACGGCCAGATCCTCCGGCACCTTGATGAGGAAGGAGGGCCGGTCGAACTTTGAAACCAACGGACCAAGAATGCGATCTATTGAGACCCTGCGACGGGGAGGTTGCACAGAGTGAGTTTGGCGGTTGAGGAGGTGGGCGTGCGATCGATCGCGGCCCCGTAGCAGCGCTGGCGCAGGAGCAGCATCCGCCCCCGGCGCGAGCGGTGTCATAGCCCCACCTTGGCGACTCCGGCAGTACGGCGAGAGCGGCAAAGTCTTTGGCTTATCGGCCGCTGGGGCTTGACACCGGAAGGCGGGGGAGGAGCGTCGCTCCTCGCCCAGCGCCGTGCATACCGCACGAATTCGCAGGCCTCGCCGCCAACCCCCGGCCTTGCGAGCAATACGGTGACGCGTAGCTTGGATCACCCATAGGGTCCACTCATCGTTGGCCGGGGAGCGGTAGTCATGGGTCTGGTGCTGACCCAGGGCGGCCATCCTTCTCAAGGGCAGGGGACGACGGGGCCGCATCTTCCGGTGATCATCGCGCGGTGTCCGTGCCTCGCTTTACCAGGAACAGGTGACCTGACGCAGCCGTTGACCATGGACCGGGATGCCCACCCTGCTGGCGACGGCGGGATGATGCTTCCGTGACTGTCACCCAGACTATCGATGAGATTCAGGCGATTCTGGATCGCCTTCAGGGCGGGGAGATCGCAACACTCCAAGTGCTCGGGATCAACTCGCTCAAGTCGACCGCACCCCTCCCGCAGGCCATCGTTGGCGACGCGATCGAGAGCACGTCGGTCGAAAACCGGGTCGTTGCCATCACCACCACCCGCTACGCCATCGTCTTTGACCTTCAGCGGACGGGCAAGTTGGTCTGGTTGGACGGGGTTCAGCCGCTCCTGATGGTTGCAGGCTCCATGCGCCCCACGGCGCGTCTCCTGCTCGCTAGTGGGCAGGGGGTCGACCTGACCGAACCGGCCAAGACGAAGCGCATCACCGTGACCTTAACGACTCGTGTGTGAGGCGGCGATCAAGCGCAGATGCCCCAGTGCATCGGACCCTCTCGAGCAGCTACTCTGAGCCTGGAGGGTTTCGCGTCGACGCACGGAGGATCATGAGCCGACAACATCACCCAGTTGACGACCTCGTGGTTCCCTCGAACTTCATCCGGGCGGTCCGCGAGTCTGGGTATCTGAGCTTGTCCACAGCTCTCGCCGAACTGGTCGACAACTCCTTGCAGGCGGGGGCGACGAACATCGCCATCACCATCGAGTGGCCCAGCGACGCTCTGCCGGAGATTGTCGTCGAGGACAACGGCATGGGAATGTCCAAGGGCGAACTGGAGGCTTGCCTGCGGTTCGGGGGCTCGTCACGGTTCGACGCCCGGCAGTCGTTTGGTCGGTTCGGGATGGGGCTACCCGCAGCCAGTCTCAGTCAGGCGCGGCGCGTCGAGGTGACGACTTGGCGCGGTAGTGGAGCGGAGTACTGCGTCGCGCTCGACGTCGACGCGGTTGCTGCGGGAGCCAGCCCGAACCTAACCGCTAGGCGTGGGTCATCCACGAGCAACGGTGCGTCAGGCTGCCGCGTTCGTTGGTCGCAGTGTGATCGGATTGAGTACCGTCGGCTGGGGTGGCTGGAGCGCTCCCTGCACCGTGCATTGGGACGGATCTACAGGCGGTTTCTCGCTTCCGGTACAGCTATGACGATCAATGGATCCCAGGTGGACCCGGTAGACCCGATGCTGCTGAGCACAAAGGTCGAGCGTGCAACCGCGCGGCTCGAGTTTCAGCCGCTTGAGTTCGAGTTAGAGACAGGAACCGGCGAGACGTCCGCTGTGACCGTGCGGTTTGCGATGCTGCCCGTACATCGATGGCATGGTCTGGACAACGCGACCAAGCGTCGAATCGGCATTGTTGGTCAAGGTGGCGTTTCAATTCTTCGGGCCGGGCGTGAGATCGCGAGCGGCTGGCATCTCATGGGCGCGAAGCGTAAGGAAAACTATGACGACTGGTGGCGCTGCGAAATCGAGTTTGAGCCGATGCTCGACGAGCACTTCGGCATCACGATCAATAAACAAGGGGTCCGCCCGTCGGCCGCACTGCGCGAGGCGGTTGAGCCGGAACTCGAGTCCATCGCGCGCCTGCTAAACGCCCGTGTTCGTCAGGCATTTGAGGAAGTTAAATTCCAGACGGCAGCTCAGGCTTCCTGTCGGATCGCCGCCGCTGCGGATCGCGATCTCCCCGTCATCGTTTCCGGGCGCCAAGGGGGTGCGCTGAACTATAGAATCGGGTCAGAGCCAATGCCCGTGGAGTCGATGTTTCGTTCGACCCTCACGCAGCGGATGCTCGACCTCACGCTCAACGTCGACCATCCGGCTTTTGCTGCACTGTTTCGGCCTCTTCAATCCATCGAAAGCGAAGCCGCCACGGAGCTTCGGACCTCCCTAGAACTTTTCTTGCTCTCCTTTGCGCGGAGCGCTGCTCAGATGGAGCGGTCTGGCCAGCACTTCGACGACTTGCTCCAAATCTGGAGTAGCAACTACGGACGGATGCTGCGGAAGTCATGACCGACGACGTAAAGTACCTGCCGCTTGTTCTTCCGCTGGGCGCTTCCCGGAAGGAGAGGCAGGGATTCAGCCGACTCTGCCGGCTGCTGGCTGCGACAAATCTTGATCCAGGCGCTCCACTTGAGCACGCCTATTGGCTTAAAGCCGCCGAACTGGGCGACCTTTATAACCAGCCACGGCTCGCTGCAGCTGCGCACACGATCATCGATCTCGTGGACCAGGGCTGGACCATCGACGTCGACAAGTTAGGTCCGTTGGTGTGCCCGCCGCAGACCCATACCGAGCGCGAGACGGAGAAGGCACGCGTCCGGCGACAAGAACACCTTCGGCGCGACGCGCAACTTCGCCAGCCAAGCGTGCGGCGCTTCGTCGAGAGTATGGAGCGCACGCATCAACGCGGTGACCGACTCATCTCAATCTTTAACCTCATGCGTGACGGCCGCGAACTCGCGGCATCTCTGGAGGCCAGCCCGGATGTGACCGACGCGATCCGGCCTTACGTGCAGATCGTGAACTCTGCCGCGACGTGTGAGCTGACCGGCTTCAAGCTGCACGACATCTGGCGCTACTTTCGCCACACGTGGTCCAACGCCTACTCGACGATCCCTGGCCGCTCGATGCCAATCCTGATCCGTGACGCGGCGACCGAGTATCACGCAGTGATCGGACTTGCGGCGATCTCCAGCCCTGTCGTTCAGATTGCGGAACGCGATTCCTGGATGGGATGGGACACCAAACAGGTCCTCGCCGCTATCGAGAAAGCCCCCACAGACCGCCTAGCCCGCTGGCTGGCGCGACGGATTGAAGTACAGCAGGATGGGATTTACGTTGAGGATCTCTTGCGGGATGCCATTCTGCAACCGGATGACCTGAAGCGTCCAACGAATGACGTGATCGCTCGGCTGCGCGCCGATGCCGAGCGACACCGCGCCAAGCATCACCGCGGCGGACCTATCCGAGAAGTGCGCAACATCGAGACGGATGCGTGGGTCGAACGAGCCGAAACCCATCTATTCCGCTCGAAGCGCTCAGCTCTGCTTGCTGAAACGCTGGAAATTAGGAACATTCTCGGAACCCACTTCGCCCCGAAGCCAACAGCCGCTCGCCTTCGGCGAGCACTGGATGACTCAAGAGCGAGGACGCAGATTGGGCGCCTCGTTCGGCGGGCTCGAGGCGAGCGCGTCGGAACCGTCATCGCCGACTTGACCATCTGTGGCGCGGTCGCACCCTATAACGCCTTGGCCGCCGGTAAGCTGGTCGGAGCTCTGGCTGTCTCACCCACGGTGCTCGCGGCATACAAGGCCAAGTACCGCCGACCGAGCGAGATCGCCTCGGCGATGGCTGGACGGCCGATCACGCGTGAGGCTCGGCTATCGCTCGTCACTACAACCTCGCTCTACGGGACAGGGTCGAGCCAGTACAACCGCCTATTCTGGCCGACCAGCGTGATGGGTGGCTCCGAGCACGCGCGCATGGGGTTTAATGAGCTAGGGCGCTCACGGTCGTTCGGCACGTCGCACTTTTCTGACGAGACTGTAGAGGCAATGGTCCGCCTCTCAGAACACACCGGCGCGCGCGTCCGAGTGAATAGTTTATTCGGTGAGGGCGTCAGTCCTCGGCTCCGCAAGGTACGCCTCGGTCTTGCCGCTCTTGGATGGCCAACCAATGAGTTACTTAAACACGGACGTGAGCGGATCTTGTACGGCGTTCCGCTCGTCGCCAATGTGCGGGACTACTCCCTTGGAATCGACAAGGAACCTGCGTACTTGGTCGATCCTGAGCCAAACGACGAAGGACAGGCGGTGGCACAGTGGTGGTTCGAACGTTGGGGACGGAACCGTGCCGCGCAGGATCGTGTCCGGGAGTCAATGCAACAGCACCGGCTGGTCCGTCCGATTCGTCACGGCGCGCGGGTGCCACTTTCCACAGACGACGAGTTGCTGCCTGTGGCCTTTCAGGGATATGCGATCGCACGCCAAGCCTAGCGCTCGACGAGCGAGGTAGGCGTGGGCGGACCGAACCAGTATTGTCGGCGGTGCGAGGCGTCGTACCGCCGCACCTGGTAGTGGTACAAGCCGACCCGGTTTTGGTGGTCTGGAAGCACTCCTCGATCGCCCACCGGGTCCCGGTGATCCGGATCAGGTCCTCGTCCTGGGTGCCCGCGGGGGCCGGAGCACAGGTAGTAGGCCAGGTCGGTGGGGTGCGTCGGATCAGCAGTCAGTGGCCTTATCCGTCGACGGCGTCGGGCACGTAGGCCGCATGTCGGCGTACGAGTGAACGTGCCCAGGTAGTACGGATGAATGCGACCAAATTCCGGCCCCAGACCCAGGCCCGGCTGGGCGCACGTTCTCACTGTCAGGCGGTAGAGGGAACCCGCACCACTACCGCGCCGCTTTCGCTCCTCGCCGCTGCGGTGCGGGTCGGCTTGGTCTCGACCAACTTCCGGCAGCGCTCGCGGGAGACCTGTGTATGGTCCTGGGCGCCGGATGAGCGCAAGCTTTGACCCCTTGCCAGGTTGCGACGGCAGGACAAGCAACACCCCGCCGTTGTCACCGAGGCGCTCGCCCACGTAGGCGAGCCGGTCATCGCGGCCCGCGTCCGGGTCCCACGCTGACCGGTTGAGCAGCCGCCGCATTCGACCCAGCGTCACATCGCTGGCCGCCGCGGCCAAGGGCCCAACCGTTCTTGCTCGCCAGCGGTGACAATGACCCAACCAAGGGTAGGTCAGCGCCTGCTGGCGCGGCTCCGTACGCCCAAACCGGTGCGCGAACCGCGCCAGCAAGTCATCCAGACCCGCCCGCCACCCCACGACCTCATCGATCAACACGAGCGCGACTCGTCCGCCCCCGAATTACCGAGACAGGCAAAACTGCGATCACCCAACCCGTCGCACATGAGCATTGTCACGCGCAGATGCGCAGCCTGCGTTGCGCAGGCGTCGATCATGCCAAGGAACTGCCGCAGCTACAGATCAGGCAAGTTTAGCTGCGGCATTAGACTCAGAGGAGCCATTTCAGCACCTGCTGACTCGCGACGGGCAGGTTGTGCATGACGATCATATCATCGACTGGGTGTATCGGCACCGTGCCCAGTTCTTTAGCCTCCCACAGTTCTTGGTTGGGCGGAACGTCGCGGGTCAACGGGCTTTGGATGTAGAAGATGCGATCGTTTCCATGAGCGCGAGCCAGGATCGGCGCGGTGATCGTTCCAATACCGTCGATCTCGACAGGTTCGTTTTTCCTGAACTCGATTTCTCCGATATCCCGGCTCTGCAGGTCGGCCAGAAGCTTGTCGATCGACTGGTTTACCCGCACGTCGTCAAGTGCCGGCATCGTGCCGTTCAGGACGTACTTCAGCAAGGCCGCGCCAATTCTACGGTCGAGCAGGCCGTGCTCGAATCGGTTGCGGAAGCTCCGCAGACACCGATAGCAGGACGCGTCACAGTCCGCTGGGCACTTCTCCAAACGATCGAGTGCCTTCTCGAAGATCGATCGGCCGTATCCGTGGACTCGGCGGGTGAACCCAGCACCGCCCGCCAAGGTGTCGTAGAGATAGATTTCAGCATCGAGGCCGTCGTTGCCGGCTTTAGTTAGCGCAGGACGCCATTCAGCTTGAAGCTCAGTAGCATCGACATCGAGTTCACCGGTTGCCGCAAGCGTTAGGGCTTCAGCAATCGTTCGCAGCGCTACTTGGGTCGACAGCAGTTCTGGTCGTAGAGTAATCGGCTGCTTGACCTGGAGCCGAACCAGCAGCACGTCGGAGATGAAATCGGTGCCAAGAACCAGGCCGCGCGATGATGCCGACCCCTGACAGTCCGGCTCGCGCTCGTCCGGATATGGCTTGGGATGAGTACCAACCACGATGCCGGTCGCGCCCTTCGTGGGCTCGATTATGCCGCAACGAGTGCAGTAGCTGTAGCCCTCGCTTTTCGGCCCAGTATTGGTGACCAAGAGAGTGTCGCGACGGTAGGTCTGCTCGAGGCGATCCGTGACTTGGTCCCAGGCGTCCTCCTCCTCTGGCCCCTCCGCGACCAATTTGGCCCTTGTTGCGTAACTGTTTGCCGGTGCGTCGTCTGGGCTCGTGCCGGGCTCTTCGCTCGCACGGTGAGCAAATCCAGGGGGACGCATCCAGTTCATCGCCTTGCCAAACTTGCCTGCAGCACCGCAGGCCGGACAATCACGTTCTTCACCGCGTTCCGCTTGGTCATACGGGAAGTGCTTTGCGTAATGGCAGACTTGGCACTCAAAGTAGAGCCAGCGGTCACGCCACGCCTGAAAAAGGTCCTTACGGATGGGCGCATATATTGCGCCAGAAGTCCACTCCTTGTTGTCGATCCACACAACCTTGCCCGGGGCGTATTGGCTGAGCGCGATCGGCAATCCCTGGCTGGGTTCGTAGCGGAACACTGTGTGGAACGGCTCTGACTTGTCCCGGTCGAAGACATGGAATGAGACCACGTCCGTGGGAAAGGCATACCGCGGCAGCACCCCTTTGTAGAGCAGTCGGTCGAGCAGGTTTTTCTGGCTGCGCTGTTCGGTCGGCATTTCCGACTCGTCTTCGGCGGGGCCACCATCTTCGGCCGCCTGTTCCGCTGGTGCTGCGTCTCCGGCTTCGGCCCGCGCTAGGCTGCCATCGGCCTCAAGGTTGAGAGCCGCGTCGATATCTTCCAGTGTCCTGGTGACCAGGCCATCGAGGACAGCTTCGCGGTCAGTCGGCATCAGTTCGGACGGTAGCCAAGAGTCGACGTCGCGGCGCAGGACCGCTTCATGCTGCTTCAACCAATCCTCGAAATCAGTTCGGTTGAGCGGCGAGGTTGTCCCGGCGAACCCGCGCACCGTGCCCAGCACCTCGAACAATTGCGGTTGATCCTCGGGATCGATGGTGGGTAGTCGATCTTGGTTGTAGCGCTGCAGTAGATAGGCAGTGACGTGGCGCCGCGCGATCTCATCGTTGTCTAGTGTCAGGACTGGGTCGTCGACCTGTCCGCGGATCATAAGGGCGGGGTTGCGAAAATAGTGATCGTCGTGGGTGTCGGCGCTGCCGAACGCGATCACCGTTGCCACCGCGTTCCCGCGACGTCCCGCGCGGCCAGCGCGCTGCTGATAGTTGGCACGTGAGGGCGGCATGTTCCGCAGCGCGACGCCGGAAAGGTTGCCGATGTCGATGCCGACCTCCATTGTGGTCGTACATGACAGCACGTCGATGGCGGCCCGCTCCGGCTCGCCCGGTCGAGGTAGGCCTACGTTCACGTCCTGGAACAACAACTCGTACTCCTCGGCACGTGAAAAAACAGCGTCGGAATGCGAAGCGTTAAGCTGGGCGGTGTGCTCGGCAGCGATGATGCTCATGGGTGGATCGGGCGGCGTCTGCAGGGCGCGCGAGGTGCTGGCCCGATAGTAGCCCTTGCGCGCCTGGAAGACTCCGTCAGTCTCTGGGTCGAGAGTGCGAACTTTGTTGGTGCCGCAATTGATGCATTTTTCCGATCCGGGAAATGGGCGCTGTGTGAACCGGCAGCGTTCGCAGTATCCCCACTGGCCGCCAGTCTCGAGTGCGACGTTGCCAGCAAGCAAACGGAACTTCTGACCGGTGCGCTCGCAGAATCTGCTCTGAAGAGTCGGGAGCCAGATCTGCTTGAACGTCTTTTTTGCTGCGGGCGTGCCAAGCCAACGCTCGATCGCCTGGAAGCTTCCCGAGTGCGGTTTGACTCCGCCCTTCTGGCGCCACCATTCCTCGGTCATCGATGGGAACCAGATGCCGCGGGCGGGAGTGCCCCACTGCGCTAACCACATCCGCAGCAGAGCAAGCCTCTCGTCCTCGGTGGCCGCGATGCCGTCGATACGCGGAAGCTCTGCGAGCAAGTCACCGGTTAGGCTCGCCTTCTCTCGCAGTGATGCTAGCCCGAGCGATGTTAGACCGTAGTACTTATCGGTAAGGGTTGCGTATATAGCGCGTAGCAAGGCCTGCGGTGGAACTGTCGTCAGCATAAGAAGTTCCAACGTCGCAGGGAGGTTACCGGTCAGGGCACCCTTATCGATGGCCTTGCCGACATCTTTGAGGACGTGGAGTGACTCAGCCTGTCGGAGCTCGGGTCGCAGCCGAACTTTGAGCTCCTTGGCGCCGGCCAGCACGGCGAGGTAGAGCCGTTCCAGGCTCAACTGCGGCCCGATGCCCGGCTGTGCTGCGAGGTCAGTCCACCCTCGAAGAATTAACGGACGAATGACGTCCCGCATAGAGTAAGCCTGCAAATTCGGTGCCAACCGTGCTGCAACCTGGCGCGAGTCGGAGAACGCTAGTACTTTGCGACCGCGCAAGGGCGCGAAATCAGTGTATGGCGCGCTCGGGGGCTGCACCTCGATCTGCCGGGCGACGAGAGCCTGGAAAGGCTGGTCGCCTTTGGTCTGATGGTCCTGGACGGACGAGCGGCCGAAACCGGCAAGTTGGCCACAGACGCCGCAGGGTTTGAACTCTCCGTTCGCCTCAGCCTGGTCATCACCGTCGTCATCGCCGTCGTCGCTCGTCACGGTCTCGCCGCTCCGCAGCTCTGGGATAAACACGACTCGCCCGCGAGTCGGAGCCTTCGACGGGTTAAGGCAGCCCGTCACGAGGTCTATCTCGGCGACTTGCACCTGACCGGCAGTGGGCTCCTCGAGGAGTAGATCGAGTGCGAATAGCTCCGGGATCGAGCCGGCGGTGCTGTGGAATGCGCCCCCTTGCTCGTGCCAAAGGAACGATGGGTCCGCCAAGTCGTCGGTGTAACCGCGGGCATACGCTGAGCCACAGTGGCGGCATGTGTAGAACTCGAATACCCGAGCGCCGCAGTCGCAAGTCGCTCGAGGCTGAGCGTAAAGCTTCCCGATCGGCCCCAACCCGGGCGGCGGCAAGGTACCTCGGTTGACGGCGCCGCACTCAGAGTCGAGGCACGCCCATAGTCCGGGAAGCCCACGGAAGAAGGCGTGAATACGGCAAGGGAGCAGGCCTGGCTCATCAGCTGTTCGTCTCGCGGCACTTCCTAGGGCGACGAGCGTCGTCACAGCTTGGTCGGCGACGGAGGGCTTGACACCAGGGAAGATCGCCTGACCAAGCTCGCTTACCGGCTGCGCCTTCTGCATGGTCTCGTTGACAAGGAGGCTCATCGGTCCAAACGATGCAAGCGCTTCGTCGAGTAGCGCACCGATGCCGCGATCATCGTCGTGAACTCCCCGATACGTCAGCAGATCAGTGATTGCCTCGGTACGGTCTGCATCGGTCTCGCCGTTATAGAAGTCCTCGAGCGGAACGGCTGCGAGCGTTATCGCATCCGTATCGGTGCCAGTGCTGGCGCCAGCCCGGAGGGCCCACTTGCTAGTAACGGTGCGGAAGTCGCTCACGTCCTTGCCGGCGAGCTGGGCCGCGAAGTCGCGGGCGTAGTCAGGACTCGTGAAGCTAGCACTGGTACAGATTACCTGGAGCCGCTCTGGTGGAATTCCTAGCCGAGAGCGGAGCCGACGCAATAGCAGAGCAACCTCTGCCCCTGCTGCCCCACGGTAGAGGTGCGCCTCGTCTACGATCAGAAGGAACTTCTCGTCCGGGTTCTCGCCCAGCCACTGGCGTGTGGCATCGAAGATGGGCCGTTCGAGCGGCCGCATCAACATGTACTCGAGCATCGAGTAGTTGGTGATGAGAGCGTCCGGCGGCGCGGTAATCACCTCATGGCGCGTCAGCAACTCCGGGTCGTCGGCCTGCGTGACCGCCCGGAGAAAGTTTCCATGCGTGTCCTGCCAGCGGGAGCCCTTGGGGCCGTACCAGGCCTTGAGGTCCGGCTTGGCCGGCCATTTGCCCCTCGCTTCGAGCTTCCCCCTAAGCGCCCTTGCTTGCTGATGCCAGGGTGATGTCGGGTCGTCGGCCTGGTCGATAAGGGACACATAGAATTCTTCGATTGACTTGAGGCGCTGCTGGTCCTTCTTCGCCGTGCGGACGCCCGGGTACAGAGTGCGGCTGGTGTAACGCGCGAATCGCGCCGGCCGACCCGCCCACGCGTCGAACTGGGTCGTTACCCGCGGGTCGCCGAGCAGGAGCCGTAGACGACCGAGTTGATCGTTCACCAGCGCGTTCATCGGGTATAGGATCAAGGCGCGGACGGCAGGCGCTCTAAACGATGATGGCCTATGTGCAGCCTCGGTCGCAAACTTAGCCAGCATCGGCAAGAGGAATGACTCAGTCTTGCCGGAGCCGGTACCGGTCGTGATCGCGAGGCTCATGCCGTCGCGCGAGGTCCACTCCAGCGCCTCAGCCTGGTGAGTGTATGGCGGGTCATGGAGCAGCCGATCGAGATTGCCAGCCTTCGTGGTCAGCATGCCGAAGAGTTGGTGTACTGCAGGATCAAGATCCAAATCGGCGAAACGCCGATTCGTCTGGTACCTCGGCGTGCTCTCGATGAAAGGTTCCTTAAACAGTACGCCCTCAGTTTCCAGCAACTGGCGACGCTGCTCGATGATTACGGCGTGACCGACGTGATACGTCGCCTCTATGTAGTCCCTTAGCGCCGTTTGGATCTCAGCGATCGTCTCGGCAATGGTGGGCGCTTCAGACCCCACTTGTTTCCTCCTCTTGAGCCATCCACAGCATGTCTGCTAGAAATGCCGCAACGTCGCCAGTGGCAGAATGCGGAACTCGATAGGAGAACAAAGCTCCTGGCGTCTTGCCGAGTGATAGGCCAACCAACTGCATGTAACGCTCGGTGAATCCTGGCAACGGCGAGAAGAAGTCGAAGATGGCGTCAGGGGTGGCGCCTCGCCGAATTCGGAATAGCTGTCGGACGCCAGCTAGCGCGTCGGCGGCGGCTTGGTACCGCCACGCTTCGTCGCGTCCGGAAGCGAGAGGATCGTCAACTGGCAGTTCGATGAGGCGCTGAGCGACACCCGCCTGGAGGCGAAGCAGGCACCACAGGTCGGCGCCATAGGCCTGTGGCCGGCGCGCGATGAAATCGTGTGCGTCAGAGGGCGCTGGCGACCGCCAGCGACCCCGGTAGTAGCGGACGGACGACGACGGATCAAGTATCGAAAGGCCATCGAGCTGGCCGGCTTGGCCTGCGGCGTCGAGGCGCGCGCGGTACCGGCCGACTAATTCCGCTGGCGGTTCCGATGCCGGACTAGCCACCCAGCGGTCCTTCGGAAGGGACTGAAGTCCGAGCGTCGCGAGTCTCGGTCTAGCATTCGAAGGATCGAGTTTCAAGACACGTGTGTGGTTCTCGTAGTCGATGTTGAGCGCGAGTTCGTCCTCGATAAGCGGTGCACCGTACGGCCGGATGCCCATAAGCAGGTAAGTGCCGGGTACGCGCTCGATATACGACGGAGGCGCTAGGTAGAGCAGCCGCGTCGATCTGCCACTGTCACGCCGCAGCTCAAGCAGATCACCGGATGCCACCAATAATTCAAGAACGTCAACCACATCGTCGCGGCCAAGCTCGCAGGCACTCACTGGGCGGATCGCGTCAAGTACGGCGCCGATCAGGCGGCTGGGACTCGTTGGACACATGAAAGACGCGGCTCGGCGCAGCGATGCCGCTACTCCCTCGCGCGACCCAAGATCGACGCTCTCTGCGTCCATTCTTAGCGTCGCAATAGCGATGCGCGACGCTTCATCAGGAGACAATCTGGTGAGTTTCACTAATACTCCCACCGCACACCAGCGGCGTCGCTAAGCGCGTGAGTTCCGAGTACGGCGAAGCGTGCCGCTCGGTAAAGTATCGGCGACTTGAGCACGCACTCGAGAATGAACTCTGCCTCCGATGTTTCCCACTCCGTTATGTAACCTGGGCGACCTGCGAGCATGAGAAGAAGACGGGGCGTCGTTGGCCGTCCGGCGATGCCGTAGCCGTCGAGATGTGGCATGATGACCTGTTCGAAGCCGGACAGTAAACTATTGGGCGTGAGCCATTTGTAAAGGTTTAGGGCAATGGTAGAAGCGATCGCCTTTTGCGGGCCGCTGACGCCGACGGCGTCCTGCATGGCTTGGAGGTGGTCGGCAGGTTCGCTAGCCGCGGCGATTCGCCACTCTAGCCGAGCCCAGTAGCCGCCGCCGATAGCGGCGCCAATCGATCGGGCGATCGCGCCCCCGACCATCTGCTGCTCGTACGCCGCGAAGATATCCGCCGGGAGATCAGCGTTTAGCCACCGTTGGTGTGCTCGGGCGAGGTGAAGGATCGCATTAGCTGACCGTGTAGGAGACGGAATTTCCGGTTGCGCAGGAGGTAGCCGAAGGACCGCGTTAGGATTCGTCGGCAGGACGATAGCGGCGGCCACATCACCCGACCTTGCGATCGCTAGGCCACCTCGGGCGGGAACGCCGAACGGTTCAGCAGGCGCCTTGGGAATGGGGACCAGCGGGGCCTCGATGTCGAAGACCTCGACCGTGGTGCCTCCCCCGTCGGTGCGGTCGATCAGGCTCGCAACGACCTGACCATCGTGCGACCGCGCGAAGCGCCAACGAAGTGCCTGGAAACCGCGTTCGCAGGTTAACGTCGCAAACCCGATTCCATCTCGCCGCACAGTGACGACGCATGACTCGGACTGGTCGTATGCATTCCTGAAGCGTCGGTCAGTTCGGATTGCCTTCGCCGTCGCCTTCCACGAGGCCTCATCGACAGGTAGGCGAACCGACCGCTTCAGTTCGGCCACGGCTCTGTCGTCACTGCCGCGTAGCGTTATGAGCAATTCTGCACTGCTCCCGGACGGCCCGTCGATCGTGACAGTTGCGCGATCATCCCAAAGTTCACTCAACGTTGGGCGGGCGGGAGCGGTTAGCATGCGGATACCCTCACCCACTGAAGCAACTTCGGGACGTACCTGCGGATCACGGATCGTAACTTCGAGCGAGCCTGCGGCGAGTTTCCGGCCGCCGTCGCCAAGCAGCACGACGCTGAGATCATGAGTGCCAACACTCAGGTTGTGTAGAGAAAACAGTAGTTCCAATTCACCGAGCGCCCAGTCGAGGAAGTAGGTGACGCCGTCGACAGTCACCCGGCAACGCTGCGGAAGTAGATCAGACCTGACACCGAGCATGGCCGGCTCGCCCGCGAGCCACTCGACCTCGCCGTCCCCAGTCCAAGCGCTCGCAACGACCCCTACCGGGCGAATGTCGACGTGTGACGCGACGGTGATACCGCTGGCATTTAGCGCAATCGCGTCAGACTCATTGATTTGCTCGGGAATCGATAGCTCGTACGCGTTGACCCCCTGCACGTCGATTGCGACCTGTGCACACCACGGGACGACGGGCGGCGTTGCGGCCTGAAGCATGACCAGAACATACCGGTGACCAGGACGTACGAATTTACCCTTGACCTCAAGCGCGACACCGTCGCTCTGGCGGCGAAATAGCCAGTACGGTCCGCTGGTGATGACGCACTGATCAGCCAACAATAGATTGGTCTTCTCGTCGCCCCGCTCCAGCTGAAGGAATGGCCGGTCAGGCTGCGGCCACCTGGCGAGCCTGACGTCCTGACCGCTGTAAAGCAGGGCGCTCGGCGGTACAGCCCGGGCTGCCCCGTTTACGGTGCCCCGCGATGATCGGAGTTGCTCGTACACGGCCGGCAGTCCGGCGCCAAGAGAGGTCAGGTCGGGCAACTCGGCATAGGCGGTCCAACCAGCCTCGAGCCGCAGAAACAGGAGCGGATCAGTCGCTCGCGAGACGACTTTGGTTCTATTCTGCCCGGTCGTGTCGGCCCTTTGTCGCTGGAAGCCACGCACGCAGCTCGCACTTCTCTGAGCCGACTTAAGCCAATGACGGGCTTGCCGCTCTCCGGACAAGCTATCGACAATCCGCTTCAATGTCGACGGCAGTAGGTAGGGCGTTTGCTCCTCATCGCCCGACAGCAGTGCAGCGGCGACTTGGCCGACGAGGGTTCTATTCTCGCAGAAGATCCTGAACCTCTCCGTGTAGTTTGAGGCCCGACGAGCCAACCGTGCGCCGAGGTTGGCCGGATCATCCAGCAAATCAGATGTGAGTGCGTCCCTAAATTCAAACAACAACTGGGCGAGCTGGCGTTGCAAGTAGGTCGGCAAGACCGCGTGGGTGATTGGCCAAGCGATAATCGTGAAGTTGGACGCAAAGGCCCCGGTTGGCACAGCGCCGCCATAGTCGGTCCCGAACTTCTGGAAGCAGGTTTTCAGCCATGGGCGTTGGTCACCGCGCCATCCTGGGGTCGACCGTTCGAAGCTTGGCCAGTACTCATCGCCGACGTAGCGGTATCCAGATTCGGCAGCATAGACGACGAACGGTAGCCACCATTGGCGCTGAGCGGCACCCAGGCCCTTCCGTACCTCGAGACGGACGGTGGACGTCAGAAGGTCGAGTTCGTCTCCAGCTAGGTCGTGTTCCAGTGCGAAAACTGGTGAAGTGTGCTTGAACTGCCGCCTCGATTGGTGTAATTCTGAAAACTTGGTGTGCAGCGACTCGTGCAAGTATTGCAGTAGCTCCGCGGTGCTACTTGACTCGATGCTGTACATAGCTGCCGCAGCCTCCCTGCAACTCCTCGAACTAACTAAGGGTTAGCAGTGCAGTTATCGCTAAGCTTTCGCTTTCTACTAAGAAATTCATGTCAGCTCAGTCTCTGCGGCGCCTGAAGAAGTTGCGGATCGGATATTTATTAAGTCGTCATCGCGCGTCGGACTGAGTAGTGGGGCAGCGACAGTGGCGAGTTCGGCTAGGAGGAACCGAGCATTGCCATTTCCGGCACCGGTGCGGGTGTCGAAAGAGCATCGCACGCTTCGCGATCCATTGCCGATTTGCACTTTGACGCTAGCAACGAAGCCGTTGCTGAGGAGAGCGGCGATGGCGCCCAAGAAGTCGTCTTGGGCTACGTCGGGTCGTTCAATCGAGGCATAGGTCACGGTGGCATCGCCGTTCGATAGACGTACCTCGGCAACGTCGACTCCCGCGGTGTCTGCTCGCCTCTTGAGTTCTGCAGCTGATACCGTCTGATAAATCGAATTGTTTTCGGGTAGTTCCATCACCGACCGTGGCGCGAAATGTATGCGATAGCGAGGTAAATGTAGCGTGAGAGTGCTCGACGTGATTGACCAGCGTGGCGCGGCACTCGTCGGATGCTCCGAAGCCGCGATCAGGCGACAGGCCTTGGCGGTTAGGCGATGTGCACTGTATTTCAACAGTCGTTGAAGATTTGCGTTGGCTGGAAAGTCGATTAGTTGGCAGAGCCGCGAAGTAGTAAGACTGAGACCAAGGCGGCTCCAGAAGGCGTCGTCCTCAAGGTCAGGCAGTTCAAGAACAAAGCGCAATGCTTCTTCGTCCAAGCTGGCCGTCGCGTCGTTGTCACCGGGAAATTCACTCGGGGGGGCGCCCGAGCCAATCCACAGCGCGTGAAGCAGGCGGTTCAGCTGGGATGCGCGGTGTGAGTCGAGATTGCGTTCACTCGCGTCTAAGGCTGTGCTGGTGGCTTCATAGGCGGCATTACGTGCCCCGGAGAAGCCGGCCGCAACTTGACTGCTAATCTCACGGGCCCGGCCGGTCGTAATGACCCCACGCCCACCTTGAAGTATCGCGTGAGTGAGCAGCCCTACGACTGGCGCGGCATCGCGTCCTTCGGCGAAAACCTCTAATCCGTATGGATCGGCGACAAGGGTCCGGCTTTCTCGAGTACGTTCATTCAGCGCAGAGGCATCTGCGTCTTCCTGTTCGCGCATTGGAACCAGCGGCATAAGGATAGGTTTATCGCCAGCGAGAAGGTCGACGTCACGAAGAAGATCTTCAATGCGATACGAGGTTCGTAGGAAAACGCGGCGTTTCTCGGTCTGGCCCGGCCAAGATAGAATGAGATCCGGCACGAATGAATGGTTGAAGTGGTCAGTGGTGTCGACCCTCATTCGACTGTCGGCGGCGCGTAGATTGTCCGCAACTGCTGCCTTGATAGCGCCGATCCGTTCCGAGGGACTTTGGCCCACCAGGGCGGCTATGGCGTCACCGAACTGGCTCACATCAGTCCCTTCTCGATACGCGAGGACACGATCAGGGCGCGATCCTGGTCAGATATCAGAAGTTGTTCCTGCTTTTCAGAAAGCACGACTAGCCAGAGGCGATTTTTAAGCTCGTCTATGAGGGAGTTATCCACGTGTGTCCGGGCTTCGATCTCATCATCGACGCCGAACAGTCGCCGACGGTTAGCAACACATCCCTTGATGATCGCGTCCGGGTCGCGCAGCTGAGTCCAGGTCTTTATGCGAAACGGGTGCCACGTTAGAAACATGAATTGATTCGCCCAACGGGTATTGTCCCGCCAGGTGAGGTAGCATTTTGCAAGAAAGTCGTCATAGTCGTTGCCGAGGTTGTCGCCTGAGTAGTTCTTGACTTCCGCCATGAATGAATGGTTGTCAAAAGGTTGTCCGTAAAGAAATCCCCCGACATCGAAAGAGTAAGGCTCTTGGCCGGCGTGCGGCCAATGAAACTCGAGTCGGCCGCCGGCTACTTCGTCTTCGTTCGTCCATGACGCACGAGTCCGGGTGGTCGCGTCGAGCCAGCGCTTGGCGCGCTGCGCCCCGTCAGCACCTTTTTTGTGCATCGCTTCGCCGGGCATGGAGGGAGGTTACCGTGCAACAGGGAGCGACCACAGCTATGGTGCTCCACTGATTATGTGCTGGTGCCCGAGTGGCCCCTGCCTGCGCCCTGCGCCGCTACTGCAGAGGCTTAGGTGACGACCGTGGAGGACCAGCAGCAGCCTGATCGCGGCCCTTCCTCAAGTGGCAGATGACGATTGAGGCGCCACGGTTTCAGGACCAGCGCGTCCGGCAAGGCTCTGCCGTGTCTGGTTTGTGTCTAACTGTGCAGACGCGCCCTTGCTGGGTTGTTCGGCATGGAATCGGTCGCTCAATGGTCATCGAGGACCCGAGGCGTCGGTTGCCGTCAGAAACGGGTCATGCTCGCGTCGCCTTGACCGATGGGCCGTCAGGGACAGGGCGTAGATCGACCCGCGTCTCTTCTGCGCCATGATGTGGTCGTCGTTCTGGTATTTTGGCTGGAATTTCGTCGGTATGCGCCGCGCTGACTTCGCCGGGAGGGCGCGCAGCCCGCTGAACTCTGCAAGCATCCGCTCCGACTGAGTGTGACCCTGAGTGGCGGCTGAAGCTCCTCGGGCGGCCTGCGGACACCGAACAGCCTGGCGTGGAGTACCAAGTCAGTGCTATCCGGTGTTGGATGGTGCTGGTTGTTGCTCCGACACGAAGTGACTCGTAGTGCGCCGATACTGGTGGACGAGTCCTGCGCGGGGGTCTGGGGAAATCCTGGGGCGAGGGTCAGACCAGCGAGTTTTACCAGCTAAGAAGCCATGCCCTCGTTGTTCACCCAGATCTACGAGGGAACGAACCAGGTGCAGCGAATCGTGATGGCGCGGGAGCTCCTGAAGGATTGACCGCGGCCTGCCCCCGCAGCTCCGAGCTAGAGGGGGCCTATCGGTTCCCGCGCACCGAGCTGCCGTCGAGAAGCTCGCAGAAGGTTCTCGCGAACAGGTAGGCATCGCCGGGCCACCGTGCAGAGACGTAGTTGCCGTCCTGCACGGCGAAGGCGGAGGTGTCATCGGTGGCCGTACCGCGCCGGTTGAGGACCCGTGGTCCACGTTCGAGCTGCCCAGGCGAGTTCAGCGCGGCCCGTACCTCGTCTTCGACATATGCGGGGTAGGTGCGGTAGTAACGTCCGAGTTTCCACGCGGTCAGGAGATATGCGGCGCGCTCCTGATATTTCAGCAGGCAGGTCGTACGTCGGTCCGCCAGGACACTGCGTCCGGTTGCCGGGTCTATCGTCCGGGCCAGGACCAGTACGCCATGGCAGATCGCCCCGACCGGGCGGCCGAGCGCCCAGAACTGGGCGACTTTGTCCGCCAGGATCTCGGAGCCCAGATATTGCCGCATGCCGGGGGCGTGGCCGCCGGGCAGGATGAGCCCGTCGTAGTCGGCCGGGTTCAGGTCGGCCCAGGCCACCGTGTTCCGGAAATCGGGGCTCTGGACGAGCTGATGGTAGAAGTGTTTCGGTTCGTCGGCCGCGCCGAGTCGGCCCAGAATCACGCCGGTGAGCAGTCGCGGATCGGCGGCCGGGACTACCCCGGTGGCTTCGGTCGCGAATTGGATCTGGTGCCCGGCAGCGGTCAGAACCTGCCACGGCACGGCGACTTCCGTCACGTCGAAGTCGTTGTCGGGCAGTGGCATGAGAATGCGCATGAGGGCGGCCCCCAACCAGGGTTGCAGGAATCAAGCTGAGGGTATCGGCCCATGCCACCGTCCACTGTCGAGGTTGGCTGCTCCCGATGGCGACGGGGTACCCGGGAGCGGTTTCACGGGTACCCCGTCGGTGCTCAGACCTGCGGTGCGGGCTCGACGGCCACCTCGTCGCCGTCCTGGCGCGTCCTCGGGGCCAGCTTCTCGTCGCCTTCGTCGACGAAGTAGTCGCCGGGACTGGTGCCGTCCGTGCCGTCGGGCACCCGGCCGGCCTTCAGCGCGAGGGTCGCCAGCGCCGCGACCACCAGGTTGACCAGTACGGCGACGATACCGACGTAGATCGTCTTCGGGGTGTCGAAGCCGAACTTCTCCAGCGGGAACGCGGACCCACCGAAGTGCGCGCGCTTCGTCGCCGGGTTCGGGATCTGGTAGAGCATCCAGACGCCGAGCCCCATGCCGGCCACCCAGCCGGCGATGAGCGCGCCCCGGTGGAACCAGCGGGTGTAGAGGCCCAGACCCACGGCCGGCAGCGTCTGGAGGATGATCACGCCGCCGATGAGTTGGAGGTCGATCGAGAACTGTGGGTCGAGGAACACGATGCAGGCGACCGCGCCGACCTTCACCACCAGCGAGGCGACCTTGGAGACCTTCGCCTCCTGTGCCGCCGAGGCGTCCTTCTTCAGGTACTCCTTGTAGATGTTGCGGGTGAACAGGTTCGCCGCCGCGATCGACATGATCGCCGCCGGCACCAGCGCGCCGATGCCGATCGCCGCGTACGCGACTCCGGCGAACCAGTCCGGGAAGGTGTGGTCGAACAGCAGCGGTACGACCGTGTTGCTGTCGACCGTGCCCTCCTTCGCACCGGGCAGTGGCTTCACGCCGGCCGCGATGGCCATGTAGCCGAGCAGCGCGATCAAGCCGAGCAGCAGGGTGTACGCGGGCAGCGCCGACATGTTCCGCTTGATCACGGCACGGCTGCGGCTGGCCAGGACGCCCGTCTGGGTGTGCGGGTAGAGGAAGAGCGCGAGTGCCGAGCCCAGCGCCAGCGTCACGTACTGGAGTTGGTTGTTCTGGTTCAGCAGGATGCCGTCACCCGGCGCGGGCGTCGCCTTGAACTTCGCGTCCGCCGCGTCGAAGATCTCGCCCCAACCGCCCAGCTTGTACGGCAGGTAGATCACCGCCACCAGGATCACGATGTAGATCAGGCTGTCCTTGACGAACGCGATAAGCGCCGGTGCGCGCAGCCCTGACTGGTAGGTGTACGCGGCGAGGATGGCGAACGCGATGATGATCGGCAGGTGCCGGGCAACGGTGCTGTCCCCGGTGACCCCCATCGTCTTGAGGACCGCCTCGATGCCGACCAGCTGCAGGGCGATGTACGGCATTGTCGCGGCGATACCGGTGATCGCGATGATCAACGCCAGCGTCGGTGAGCCGAAGCGGGTCCGGACGAAGTCCGCGGGCGTCACGAAGCCGTGCTGGCGCGACACCGACCAGAGTCGGAGCAGTACCAGGAAGACGAGCGGATAGACGATGATCGTGTACGGCACGGCGAAGAACCCGGCCGCCCCGGCCCCGAACATCAGTGCCGGAACCGCCACGAAGGTGTACGCCGTGTAGACGTCGCCGCCGACGAGGAACCAGGTGATCCAGCCGCCGAAGGTGCGACCGCCCAAGCCCCATTCGTCGAGGTGCGCCATGTCCTTCGGTGCCCGCCACCGCGCCGCGAGGAAGCCCATCGCGCTGACCAGCAGGAACAGCACCGTGAAGACGATGATCTCAGTCAGGTGGTTCCGCCACATCACGACCTCACCGCCCGGTCCCTGGTCATCCGGTAGACCACGCTGGTCGTGGCCACGCCGAGCACGATGAAGGCCAACTGCACCCAGTAGTAGGCGGGGAAGCCGAACAGGCGCGGCGAATCCATGTTGAACAGCGCGGGGGCCAGCGGCACCACGATCGGGAGGATCAGGAGCCAGTTCCAGGGGCTGCGATCGGTCGCTTCGCGCGGCGGTGACACGTCGCCCGGCGGCTCGGCTGTCACGGGGGGTTCACTCATGACTGCATTCCGTTTCGTCGAAGCGTGGCCTCGGTACCCGCCACGCGAAAATGGGTTTTCGCGGAGCGTGGAGGTTTATGCCGCACTCCGGGAGGGAGCTTAAACAGCTCACGATCGGTGTCGTCGGAACTGTCATTCTGGTCACTTCGCCGCCGACGTCCGGGAGGTGCGTTGAATATGTTGTTCATGCTGGTAGCGGGCATGATTGCCGACTGGGAGGAACAATTTATAAAGAGCCTGTCCACTATTCTGCAAGTCATTACACCGACGCATCACGGGTCGGCCGCGGTCGAATTGGCCGGGCCTCCTTCCCGGGAACGTGGGCCGAGGACCGACGCCAGCGCGGGAATCTTGATCCACCCCCATGGCGTTGCAGGGCGAGGAAGTCAGCCCACCCCGCCTCGTCAATCTCTCGATGACGGCGCGTCAGCACCGGAGAGAGATCAAGATGGAAAAGACCGCCCCCGAGCAGGACGCGCTGCCCGGCGACCTGATGACCAACCGCCAGCGGATGCAGCTCGTGCTCGTGCTGGGCGCGTTGATCGCCATCGGCCCGCTGACCATCGACATGTACCTGCCGGCGCTGCCCGCCATCACCACCGGCCTGCAGACCACCGAGACGGCCGTGCAGTTGACGCTGACCGGCACACTGCTGGGCCTCGCGCTGGGCCAGTTGCTGATCGGGCCGGTCTCCGACGTGGTCGGGCGACGCCTGCCGCTGCTCGCCGGACTGGCCGCGCACATCGTGGCCTCGGTGCTGTGCGTCTTCGCCCCCAACATCGCCGTGCTCGGCGTACTGCGTGTCCTGCAGGGCCTGGGCGTCGCCGCTGCCACCGTGGTCGCCACCGCCGTCGTGCGGGACCTGTTCAGCGGCGCGTCGTTCGCGCGGATCTTCTCCCGGTTGATGCTGGTCATGGGGCTGGCGCCGGTCCTCGCGCCGACGCTGGGCAGTGGCCTGCTGCGCTGGACCGAGTGGCGGGGCGTGTTCGCGGCGTTGGCCGTGCTGGGCGCGGCGCTGATCGTCGTGGCGGCGTTGAAGCTGCCGGAGACCCTGGACGTGTCGCGCCGTCGGCACGGCGGGGTGGCGGCGACCCTGCGTGACTACCGGGGGCTAATCAACGACCGGGCGTTCGTCGGTCTGGTGCTGGTCGCCGGGCTGGCCATGGCGTCGCTGTTCGCGTACGTCGCCGGGTCGTCCTTCGTCCTGCAGGACCAGTACGGCCTCGACGAGCAGCAGTTCGGCCTGGCCTTCGGTGCCGGGGCCGTGGGCCTGATCGGGGCCACCCAGTTCAACGTCCGCCTGCTGCGGCGCTACACCCCACAGCAGATCCTCGTCGGCGCCCTGGTCATGGGGACGGCCGCCGGTCTGCTGCTGGTGCTGTTCGCGGCCACCGGTTTCGGTGGTCTGGGCACGCTGCTCGCGTCCCTGTGGCTGGTGCTGGCCGCCGCGGGTCTGGCCCTGCCGAACGCGCCGGCGCTGGCCATGAGCCGGCACAGCGAGGCCGCCGGTACGGCAGCGGCACTGCTCGGTGCCGTCCAGTTCGGCGTCGGCGCGCTGTCGGCGCCCCTGGCCGGTCTGTTCGGGACGGGCAGCGTACCGATGGCGCTCGTCATCGCGGGCGGCATGGCCGCGGCGCTGGCGGTCATGATCCTGGTCGTGCCTCGCGCCACCCTCGGCGCGGTCGATGCGGACCTGGCCGTCGCCGTGCACTAGGACCGGCGACCGGCGGAGTCGACCGAGCCCGCCGCTTGCAGGGGCGGGCCGGTTCCCCGGCCCGCCCGACGGTCAGCGGATCTCGGTGGTGTCCTCGGGCCGCGACTGGCCGCGCGGAGGCGCGGACCACGGCGATTCGCCGCCCACCCGGCGCGGCAGCGGCTCGGTCGGCGTCGGATCGGCCGGGTAGCCCAGGGTCAACGGTGCGGTGTCGCGCTCCGCGGGCTCGGACGGCGACCAGTCGGTCATGGTGAAGTCGTCGCCGCGCGGGGCTTCCGCCGGGGTCGGCGTCGCGCCGGGCACGGTCGCCGGCTGCGGCCACTGCCGCCAACGTTGACCGCTGAACGTCGCCATCAGCAGCAGCAGGCCGATCAGGAAGAGCGTGCCGTTCTCGACCGGCAGCCGCAGCGGTAGCGGGTCGCCGAACACCTTCCAGTCGTGCGGGATCGCGTCGCGCACCTCGAACGGCGCCACGAACATTCCGACGTACGGGGTGACCAGCAGCAGCCCGGCCACCAGCGGGCCGGCCGGCGAGAAGCGCAGTGTGCCGAGCAGCCCGAGCAGGACACCGCCGACACCGAGGTACACGGCCGGCTCGATCAGGTTGGCGGTGTTGAAGGTGCCGATCTCCACCCAGCGGTCGACCGTCCGGCTCGACCCGTCCTGCCCGAGTGTGACAAGCGCCCACGTGATGGGTGCCACCACCAACCCGGCGAGGAAGCTCCAGAGATGTCGCATCCGCGCACCGTACCGTTTCCGGCATGACCGAGCACCTCTCCGCCGCTCCGACCGGCAAGCCGACGTCGTACTCCCGCGTCACCCTCAGCAAGATCATGACCGCGGTGGACGTCAACCTCTACGGAACCGTCCACGGCGGGGTCCTGATGAAGTTCGTCGACGACGTGGCGGGCGCTGCCGCCGCCCGGCACAGCGGCGGAACGGCGGTCACCGCGGCGATCGACGAGATCGTCTTCTCCGAGGCCGTCCGGGTCGGTGACCTGGTGCATGCGCACGCGCAGGTGAACTGGACCGGGCAGACCTCCATGGAGGTGGGCGTGCGGGTGGTCGCCGAGCGGTGGGACTCGGCCGAGGACGCGCCGGTTCGGGTCGCCACCGCGTACCTCGTCTTCGTCGGGGTGGACGTCGGCGGCGCGCCGCGCTCGGTCCGTCCGGTGCTGCCGGAGACGCCGGAGGACGAGCGCCGGTACCGGGAGGCGGAGATCCGCCGCGAACACCGCCTGGCCCGCCGCAAGGCCATCCTGGCGCATCGGGCCGGCTGACCCACATGGTCTGCCGCGCTGGAGTGTGGGCCGGGCACGCGTCGATCGGCCCACCCGGTGCGCAGAATGGCGCTTCGAGGTAGGGCAAGATGGCGCCACGGCCCATGCACAGTGTCGTGCGGGCCTCAGGGAGGGTGGAGCGGTGGGTGACGTGCTGTGGACGCCGCCGGCGGACGTGCACGAGCGGTCCCGGATCGGCAGCTACCTGCGCTGGCTGGGGGAGCACCGCGGGCTGCACTTCGCCGACTACGACGCGTTGTGGCGCTGGTCGGTCACCGACCTGGACGCCTTCTGGCGTTCGATCTGGGACCACTTCGACGTCATCGCGCACACCCCGCCCACCGCCACGCTGGCCGAGCGGACGATGCCCGGTGCCCGCTGGTTCCCCGGCACCACCCTCAACTACGCCGAGAACGTGCTACGGATGCCGGGCCGCGCCGACGACGACCCCGTCGTGATCGCGCACGGCCAGACCCGACCGCCGGTCACCCTCACCGCCGCCGAGCTGCGTGAGCAGGTCCGCCGGGTGTCGACTGGTCTGCGCCGGCTCGGCGTCACCGCCGGGGACCGGGTGGCAGCGTACGCGCCGAACATTCCTGAGACGTACGTCCTGCTGCTCGCCACCGCCAGCCTGGGCGCGATCTTCTCGTCCTGCGCGCCCGAGTTCGGCACCCGCAGCGTCACCGACCGTTGGCAGCAGATCGAGCCGACCGTGCTGGTCGCGGTGGACGGCTACCGGTACGGCGACAAGCCCGTCGACCGGCGGGCCGAGGTCGCCGCCATCCGCGCCGCCCTGCCGTCGCTACGGCATACCGTCAGCATCGGCTACCTCGATCCGACGGGCCCCACGCCCGAGGGCGCGCTGGCCTGGGCGGACCTGGCCGCACCCACCGACGAGCCGTTGACGTTCACGCCGGTGCCGTTCGACCACCCGCTGTACGTGCTCTACTCCTCGGGCACCACCGGCCTGCCCAAGCCGATCGTCCACGGCCACGGCGGCATCCTGCTGGAACACCTGAAGATGCTGGCCCTGCACCACGACCTCGGCCCGTCCGACCGGTTCTTCTGGTTCACCACCACCGGCTGGATGATGTGGAACTTCCTGGTCTCCGGGCCGGCGGTGGGCGCGGCCATCGTGCTCTTCGACGGCAACCCGGGGGTCCGGGCGGAGCCCGGCCGGCCGGCTGAGTCTGACCTCGGCGGCCTGTGGCGACTGGCGGCGGAGACCGGCACCACGTACTTCGGCACCTCGGCGCCGTTTCTGCTGGCCTGCCGCAAGGCCGGCCTCGTCCCCCGAGAGGTCGCCGACCTGTCCGCGCTGCGCGGCGTCGGTTCCACCGGTGCGCCGCTGCCCGCCGAGGGCTTCGAATGGGTGTACGAGACGGTCGGCGACCAGGTGCAGCTCCAGTCGCTCTCCGGCGGCACCGACGTGTGCACAGGCTTCGTCGGCGGAGTGCCGCTGCTGCCCGTGTACGCCGGTGAGATCGCCTGCCGCGCCCTGGGCGCCAAGGTGGAGGCCCGCTCGGCCGATGGCATCCCGGTGATCGGCGAGCTGGGCGAGTTGGTGATCACCGAGCCGATGCCGAGTATGCCGGTGGGCTTCTGGAACGACCCCGACGGCGTCCGCTACTCCGAGGCGTACTTCTCGGTCTACCCGGGTGTGTGGCGGCACGGCGACTGGATCACCATCAACGCCCGCGGCGGCTGCGTGATCACCGGACGCTCCGACGCCACCCTCAACCGAGGCGGCGTACGGCTGGGCACCGCCGAGTTCTACTCGGTGGTCGAAGGGCTCGACGAGGTCGTCGACTCGGTCGTGGTGCACCTGGAGGACGACGAGGGCGGCGCGGGCGAGCTGCTGCTCTTCGTGGTGCTGGCCGACGGCCTGACCCTGGACGACGCGCTGCGCGCAAAGATCAGCCGCGAGCTGCGTACGTCCCTCTCACCCCGGCACGTGCCCGACGAGATCCACCAGGTACGCGCGGTGCCCCGCACCCTCTCGGCCAAGAAGCTGGAGGTGCCGGTCAAGAAGATCCTCACCGGCACGCCGGTCGACTCGGCCGCCGCCAAGGGCGCGTTGGCCAACCCCGAGTCCCTGACCGCCTTCGCCACCTTCGCCCAGTCCCGCACCCACGCCCCCGGCGGCCCTCACTCCAGGTGATCAACTCAACTTCGCCGACCTCGCGGTATCAGCTGACTCGAATACCCCCAGTTCGCCGATCTGGAGCTGATCACACCGCCACGGCCCACGTTCTCCGCGATCTTGCACTTGCTGTCGGGAATTAAGGGGCATCACTCGCATATCGGCAACCAAAACTGCAAGATCGCCGAACCCGGCCGGCTGGGCTGGGTCGGGCGGGCTGGGCCGGGGCGGGCTGGACCTGGCTGGGCTGGACCTGGGGAGGGCGGAGGTGCCCAGGCCGAGTGGTCGATGCGTCCTTTGCTCTGCTTCAACATAGGCGACACCGGGGCCAGCGCTGTGTCGCCTATAGGGAAGCAGAGCAAAGGATGTGCGGGCACCCCTCCCGTGCCGGCCCTCCGCGATGCCGGCCCTCAGCCGTGCTGGCGCTCGACCGTGCTGGCGCTCGACCGTGCTGGCGCTCGGCGGTGCTGCCGGCGCGGGCTGTCGTCGGTTGCGGCGAGCGGGCTACGGGAGGGAGTGGGTGACCTTCTCGCTGGACAGCCGGGTGGCCAGACGGGCCGGGTCCGGGTTGGCGCAGAGGACCACCGTGGCGGCACGGGTGAGCGGCGCGAGGAGCCAGTCGACCGGGTCGGGATAGCGCGACGCGTCGACCAGGACCCGCGCGCCCGGCTCGATGCCCAACTCCACCGCCCGTGCCTCGGCGCGGGCGAGAAGGTGCGTGTCTGCGGGGCCGGGGCCGGGCTGTGGGGTGAAGTAGTCGCCGTGCCCGCGTACCTCGACCACGTAGTCGGCGAAGCCCGGCGGCACCTGCCGCAGTGGGGCGGCGAGCGGCGCGAGACCCAGGGCGTACCGCTCGTCGGCAGGCCAGGACTGCGCCTCGTCGAACCGGTCGGCGGCGGCGAAGAGGACGTCCACGTCCCCCGGCGTGTCGAGCACGCTCAGCTTGGCCGACCAGCAGCCCAGCAGCACCGCGGCGGTCTGCCAGTGCGGAGGGAGCAGGACGCCGGCCGGTGTGCCCGGCGCGAGGCCGACCTCGTCGACGAGGAGATTGGCGGTCTTCGACACCCAGTTCGCCAGGGTGGCGCCGGAAAGTTCGGTGCGATCTCCGGTGGAGTCGTCGTACCAGGTCAGCAGCGGTCGGGTCGGGTCGGTCGCGATCGCGTCGGCGAAGACCCGGGCAATGTTGTCGGCCATCGGCGCGAACGATACGCCTCTGGCACCCGTACTCGATGACGATGACAAGTCGGCGTACGGTCGGGTCGCAGTCAGCGTCGCCCCCGTACTCCGGCGTAGGCTTAACCCCCGGAGTGTTGTTCCCCACAGACCCACCCGCAAGGAGTCGCCCCGTGACCGCCGGTCGCCCGCCCCGCGTGCTCATCGACGCCACGAGTGTCCCCACCGACCGTGGTGGCGTCGGTCGATACGTCGACGGTCTGCTCGGTGCCCTCGGCAAGGTGTGCGGTTCGGGGGTGGAGCTGGCCGTGGTGAGCCTCCGCACCGACCTGGAGCGTTACACCCGGATGCTGCCCGGTGCGGAGATCATCCCCGCTCCGGCCGCCGTGGCGCACCGCCCGGCCCGCCTCGCCTGGGAGCAGACCGGTCTGCCGCTGCTCGCCCAGCAGGTCGGCGCGCAGGTGCTGCACTCGCCCTTCTACACCTGCCCGCTGCGGGCCGGCTGTCCGGTGACGGTCACCGTGCACGACGCGACGTTCTTCACCGAGCCGGAGCACTACGACAAGTCGCGCCGGACGTTCTTCCGAAGCGCCATCAAGACGTCGATGCGTCGCGCCGACCGGGTGATCGTGCCCAGTAAGGCCACCCGTGACGAGCTGATCCGGCTGCTCGACGCCGACCCGACCCGCATCGACGTGGCCTACCACGGCGTCGACCACGCCGCCTTCCACGCGCCCAGCGAGGATGAGAAGGCCCGCGTACGCGCTCGGCTCGGGCTGGGCAACAGCAGCTACGTCGCCTTCCTCGGTGCCAAGGAGCCGCGCAAGAACGTACCCAATCTGATCCGGGGTTGGGCTCGTGCGGTGGCCGACCGGACCGACCCGCCGGCGCTGGTGATCGCCGGCGGGCAGGGGCACGACGACGACATCGACCGCGCGGTGGCCGAGGTCCCGTCGCACCTGCGCCTGCTGCGCCCCGGTTATCTGCGGTACGCCGACCTGCCCGGCTTCCTCGGCGGCGCGCTGGTCGCCGCGTACCCGTCGTACGGCGAGGGGTTCGGCCTGCCGATCCTGGAGGCGATGGCGTGCGCCGCCCCGGTGCTGACCACGCCCCGCCTGTCGCTGCCCGAGGTGGGTGGCGACGCGGTCGCGTACACCTCCGAGGACCCGGAGCAGATCGCCACCGACCTGGCCGCCCTGCTCGACGACGAGCAGCGCCGGTTGTCGCTGGCGAAGGCCGGCTTCGACCGGGCCAAGGAGTTCACCTGGGAGTCCAGCGCCGAGGTGCACATCGCCGCATGGAGTCGCGCCCGTTCGTGACCATTCGGGCCCCTCATGGTGACCCGTGCCACTGCGGGGGGATGCGTCGGGCATGATGTGCGGATGCTTTATGCGGTCATCCCGGCAGGTGGCAGCGGCACGAGGTTGTGGCCGTTGTCCCGCGCCGGCCACCCCAAGTTCCTCCATCCACTGACCGGCACCAGCTCCTCGCTGTTGCAGGCGACCGTGGAGCGGCTCGCGCCGCTGACGACACCGGATCGCACCCTTGTGGTCACCGGTGCCGCGCACGTCGCGGCGGTCGCCCGGCAGCTGACCGGGCTGCCGGAGGAGAACATCCTGGTCGAGCCGTCGCCCCGGGATTCCTGCGCGGCGATCGCGCTGGCCGCGGCGGTGATCGCGGGCCGCGACCCGGAGGCGGTGATGGGCAGCTTCGCCGCCGACCACCTGATCAGCGACCCGGACAACTGGGTGCGCACGGTCCAGGAGGCGGTCCGGGGGGCCGAGCAGGGCATGCTGATGACGGTCGGCATCACCCCGACCCGCCCCGAGACCGGATACGGCTACCTGGAGACCGGCGACGAGACCGACGGCACGCCGTGGCGTCAGGTGGCCGAGTTCAAGGAGAAGCCGGCCGCTGAGGTCGCCGAGGCGTACGTCCGCTCGGGTCGGCACCTCTGGAACGCCAGCATGTTCGTCTGGCGGGTGGACGTGTTCCTCGCCGAGCTGGCCCGCCAGCAACCGGCCCTGCACGCGGGCGTCATGGCGATCGCCGCTGCCTGGGGCACGCCGGAGCAGGACGACGTGCTCGGCACGGTCTGGCCGACGTTGCCGAAGATCTCCGTGGACTACGCGGTGATGGAGGGCGCGGCGACCGCGGGTCGGGTCGCCACGGTGCCGGGCGACTTCGGCTGGAACGACGTCGGCGACTTCCACACCCTCGGTGACGTGCTACCCGCCGACGAAGCGGGCAACGTGGTGCTCGGCACCGACGCCAAGCCCGGCGTGCTCCTGCGGGACACCGCCAACCTGGTCGTGGTGCCGCAGTCGGGTCGGCTGGTGGCGGTCCTCGGTGTGCGCGACCTGATCGTGGTGGACACTCCGGACGCGGTGCTGGTCTGTCCGCGTGAGCGTGCCCAGGACGTCAAGCTCCTGGTCGACGAGCTCAAGGAGCGCGGCGAAGAGGGCTACGTCTGACCGGTGTCGTAAACGCTGGCGGCGGCAGGCCGTCGCCAGCGCAGACCCGCTGTCAGAACCTGCGCAGGGCGGCCAGGGCCGGCTCGACGAGTTGTACGGTCCCACCGGCCAGCGGCTCGGGCAGCCGGTCGGGCGGAAACCACCCCAGCTCCTCGGCCTCATCGCTGACCTGCTCGACCGCGTCGGCCGGGGCGACCACGGCGAACCGGATGTCGTAGTGGCGCGAGCCGCCCTGGCAACCCACCTCGTGTACGTCGATGTCGATCGGTACCGGGTCGATGCGCAGGCCATCGATGCCGGACTCCTCGGTGGCCTCGCGCAGCGCGGCCCCGGCCAGCGTCCGGTCCACCGGCTCGCAGTGCCCGCCGAGCTGCACCCACCGGCCGAACTTGGCGTGCAGGCAGAGCAGCACCCGTGCACCGGTCGGGTCCAGCACCAGCGCGCTTGCGGTGACATGGCCGGGGCGGTGCTGCCGGCTCATCGTGATCGGCCCGGCGGCGAGCAGCGCGAGGGTCCGCTCCCGCGCGTCGGCCGCCGCCGGGCTGGTTGGCTGCCAGCCCTCGAGCAGCGCGACGGCCTCGGCGTGCAGCGTCGCGAACGCGGCGGGATCGGTGGGGTCGACGGCGGGTCCGGTGATCGCGGTGTCAGGCACCCCGACACTGTACGAGCGTGGGCTCCGTACCCTGGCGCGGTGACCCTGCGACTCCTCGAATTCGTGGTGGCCGGCAACGAGGCCAGCGATCTGCTTCCGGTGCGATCGCCGGCGCTGCTGCGCTCGTACGGTGCGCGGCGGGGTTTCTGGACCGTGCTGGACGAGGGCCCGGTGGAGCGCTGCCTGGCCCTGCTGTTGGAGCTGGACGACGGTGAGTGGACGGCCCGGCACGTCACGGCGGACGCCGGGGCCGAGAACGACCGGACCGAGGACGGTGAGGCGCTCGCCCACCACGACGGCTGGGTGTACGTCTTCGGCTCCCACTTCGGTTCGAAGGCCGGCCCGCTGCGCCCCCGACGGGCGTTCGTGGCCCGCTTCCGCGAGGACGACGCGGCGGTTGGTCCGCTGCCGGTGCAGGTGGTGCGCAACCGGTTCCGGCTGCACCGGACGGTGAACGACGCCCTGGCCGCGTCGCCGCTGACCCTGCTGCCTCCAGGCGAGCGGGTGCGGGACCGGTTCATCGTGGAGACCCTGGCCCGGGGGACCAGTCGGGCGAAGAGCTGGGTGAGTCGCCTGGCCCCGGACGACCTGCCCCTGAACGTGGAGGCGGCAGCCTTCACCCCGGAGGGCACGGTCCTGCTCGGACTGCGGTTCCCGGTCACCGGGGCCGGTGAACCGATCCTGGTGGAGGTGTCCGGCGTGCCGGGCATGTTCGCCGCGGACCCGGTGTGGCCCCGGGCGTTGGGCGCGTACGCGGTGGCCGGGGTGACCCCGCCGGGCGAGTTGACCGGCTTCCGGGCGCTCGCGTCGACGGCGGACGGCGCGTACGCGGCCGTGATCGGCTCGATCGACGCGCTGGGCAAGGGTTCGGTGCTGCTCGACGACCATCCGGGTGGGGGTGCGGTCACCTCCCGGCACGTGCGGTTCCGGTTGCCCGTGGATCGGACGGGCGACGGCTACCGGCTCGTCGGGGAACAGGTGGCCGACCTGACGCCGTTCCATCACGTCGAGGGCTTGGCCGAGGTGGACGGCCGGCCGTTCTACGTCACGGACGAGGACCACCGGGTCGCGCTCTGGGTCGGCTGAGCGGGGGTAGGCGCACCGCAGCGGTGGGGTGACCGGACGACACCTCTGCGGAGCAAGGGCCGCAGACCCTCGTGGTGCCGCCCGATCACCGGTCCCTCCCCAGTTCCCGGTGCCCCGGCGTCGAGTGCGTCCAGGACGCGTCGGTGCCGTGCGCGGGCATTGGAAGCATGCCCAACCGCCCCCGGGAGCGTCGAGGTTTTTCAGCCCAGGCTTAAAGATGGAGATAACTGCCGGCCAGGTAGAGTCGAAACGGTCGCCCGGCATCCCTCTGCCGGCGACACGGGAGCGCTCCATGCTGAAGATCCACTTTTCCGGCGAGGACATCCTCCGGACCCGGGTGGCGCCGGCGGCCGACCCGGTTTGGGAGCTGGTCCTCAGCCTGCACGTGTTGCAGGGCCGCAACCGCGACCCGCTGACGTCGGCCTGGCGGCACACCGTGACCCGCGAGCTGCGCCAGGACATCGCCTCCGACCAGCTTCGACTGCTCTTCGCGTTGAACCCGCCGCGCGGCTACTTCCCCGACTTCCTCACCCCGTACGCCAGCTTGGAGGGTTTCGAGGCGGGGCTGGACGCGGTCCGCAGCACCCCGATCGAGCTGCTCCAGCGTGACCTGACCCTGGTGGCCGCCGGGAACCAACTGCCCGCCTCGGCCGCCGCGCTGGCCCGTGGCGACGTGGCGACGCTGCACCACCTCGCGGAGTCGATGAAGCAGTACCGGGCGATGGCGATCAGCCCGTACTGGAGCCGCATCCAGGCCGCCGTGGCGGCGGACCGCAACCGTCGTGCGCGCGCCCTGCTGGACGGTGGCGTCGAGGGACTGCTGAGCAGCCTGCGCCCGAGCATGCGCTGGGAGAGCGGGGTGCTCGAGGTGCGCGACTACCCGCACAGCCGTGAGCTGCACCTCGACGGGCGCGGGCTGCTGCTGGTGCCGTCCTTCTTCTGCGCTGCCACCCCGGTCGCCCTGCTCGACCCGGCGCTGCCGCCGGTCCTGGTGTACCCGGTGGACCGGTTGGGCGGCCTCGCCGCGACCGACGGCGACTCACCGGCCGCGTCCGGTGCGAGCCGCGACTCGCTCGCCGCGCTGCTGGGCCGGACCAGGGCCGCCGTGTTGCAGGCCAGCGACGACGGCTGCACCACGGGCGAGATGGCCCGCCGGCTCGACATCTCCCCGGCGGCGGCGAGCCAGCACGCCACGGTGCTCCGCAACGCCGGCCTGCTCGTCAGCCACCGCGACCGCAACACCGTGCTGCACACCCTGACCCCCCTGGGCCGAGCCGTCCTGGAGGCCTGACGCCCCTCCCTCGCAGCGTCGATCATGAAGTTATAGTCCTGACACGCCGAGGCGACAGGCAATAACTTCATGATCGACGCCGGGGGGCGCCGGGGGCGCCGGGGGCGCCGGGGGCGCCGGGGGCGCCGGGGGTGGTTACAGGGCCAGGGCGGCGCTTGCCGGGCTGCCGGCGGGTGGGGGCAGCAGCGTCGACGGGACGCCCTCGGCGGCCAGGGCGAGGCGCAGCCGGTGCAGGTCGGCGCCGAAGCGGACCAGGTCCATCGGGTCGATCGGTGCTGGGGCGGTACCGAGCACCAGCGCGGTGGCGTCGGCGGGCCAGCCCGGTACCTGGGCGACCAGGCCGGCGCGTACCTCGGACTCGTCGACGAGGTTGAAGACCGTGCCCGGCGTGACCACCCCGGCCACCGCTTCGAGCGCCCGCCGCACCGCGGCGGGGTCGACCGGCTCCGCGCCGACGGCCTCGGTGAGGGTCGCGGCGTCGGCCAGCCCGGCGGCCCGGGCCTCGGCGGTGCCCATCGAGAAGAGGTCCTGTGCGGCGTCACGGACCAGTGCCCGAGCACCCCCGGAATCGTCCGCGCCGGTGGCGGTGAGGTAGCCCCGCACCACGGCCACCGGGACCTGGTCACACTTACCCTTGATCAACTCGCCGGCGCCCGCCAGCTCATCGACCACGGCCATCTGGGTGAGCTGAAGCTCGTTGCCGTACGGGTCGACCTCGCCCCGATGGTCGCGGATGGCCGGCATACCGGCGACTCCGAGCGCGACGTCGGTCAGTCCGTTGCGCCAGGGCCGGCCCATGGTGTCGCTGATGATCACGGCGACATCGAGGTCGTACCTCTCCTGGAGCGCGGCGCGCAGCTCACGGGCCGACGCGTCCGGATCCACCGGCAACAGCACCAGCCGGGTCTTGTCGACGTTCGACGCGTCGATCCCGGCGGACGCCATCACGAACCCGTGGTGGGTCTGCACGATGCGGGTCGCGCCCCGGCTGGCCACGACTCGCGCGGTCTCGCCGGCCAGCACCTCGTCGCGCGCGGCGAGCCGCTCCGGCCCGTCCGCCGGGACGTCGACCAAACGTCCCTCCGCCTTGGAGACGATCTTGCTCGTCACCACCAGCACGTCGCCGTCGCGCAGCCACGGCGCAGCGGTGGCGATCAACGCCGCCAGGTCGTCACCCTCGGTCACATGCCCGATGCCCAGCACCGGCAGGATTTCCAGCCTCACGTCAACTCCACCGCGGCGCGGACCATCGCCGCCGTCGCCGCCTCGTCGGTCATCCGCAGCGGCACCGCGCGGACCGTCACCTCCGGCACCAGCGTGTCGGCGTCCTCCTCGGCGACCAGCCAGCCGTCCAGCAGGCCGCCGGCTGGCCGGCCACCGTACAGCCGGCCCACGCCCGCCGCGCTGCACTCGACCCCGAGCACCGCGAGACAGCGGTCGGCCATGCCGCGCACCGGAGCGCCGCCGATGATCGGCGAGACGCCCACCACCGGTGCCGGGCCGTCCGCCACGGCCTCACGAATCCCGGGTACGGCGAGGACCGGCGCGACGCTCACCACCGGATTGCTCGGGGCGATCAGCACCAGGTCGGCCGCCCCGATGGCGTCCAGCACCCCCGGTGCCGGCTTGGCCGTCTCCGCGCCCACGAACACGAAGCGGTGAGTCTCGATGTTCGCCCGGTACCGCACCCACCACTCCTGGAAGTGGATGGCCCGCTGGCCCTGGTCGTCCCGGACAGCGCCGGCGCTGCTCCCGGGCTCGCCCCCACCGCTCACCACGGCGTGGGTCTCCAGCCGGTCGTCGGTCGCCGGAAGCAGGCGTACGCCCGGCTTCCAACGGGTCGCCAGTGCCTCGGTGACCGCGCTGAGCGGGTACCCGCCGTTGAGCATGGTGCTGCGGACCAGGTGGGTGGCGATGTCCTTGTCGCCGAGGCCGAACCAGGTGGGCTCCGCGCCGTACGCGGCCAGCTCCTCCTTGACCGTCCAGCTCTCGCCGACCCGACCCCAGCCCCGCTCCGGGTCGGCGCCGCCCCCGAGGGTGTACATGACGCTGTCCAGGTCGGGACAGATCTTCAAACCGTGCAGCCACAGGTCGTCGCCGACGTTGACCACGGCGGTCACCTCGGCACCGACCTCGCGGGCGTACGCCCGGACGCCGAGCAGGAACCGGGCGCCCCCGATGCCGCCGGCCAGAACCACGATGCGCATGTCGACCATCCTCGCGCACGTGACGCCTCCGGTCCGCCGGTGCCGGGGGAGACTAGGCTCACGTGCGCCCTGTCCGTCCATGCCCCGAGGGGGAGCTCGTGACCAGCCCCGCCGAGCCCGCGTCCGCCGACGCGACGCAGGCCCGCCAGCTGACCAAGCCACTGCGCGAACTGGGTGCGTTCGCCCTGCTCGGCGCCAACGCCGTGTTCCTCTTCGTGGGGCTGCTCCGGCTCATCAGTCCCGCCGACTAC
Source organism: Micromonospora sp. NPDC005172 (assembly GCF_040608555.1). Taxonomy (NCBI): domain Bacteria; kingdom Bacillati; phylum Actinomycetota; class Actinomycetes; order Micromonosporales; family Micromonosporaceae; genus Micromonospora; species Micromonospora sp. NPDC005172. The sequence goes on along the minus strand of NZ_JBEXIL010000042.1, from coordinate 8,230 downwards.
ACCGACTTCACCGGCCGGGCGGGCAGCTCCTTCTCCATGTTCATCGGCGTCGAGGCGGTGGTTCTGCCGCTGCTGGCCGTGCTGCTGGCCACTCACGTCGCGCCCGTGCTGCCCAAGGCGAAGCTGATCACGCAGGTGGCTCTCGGCGAGTACGCGTTCAGCGCGCTGCTCGGCACGCTCACCATGCTGATCTGGACGGTGGGCCGCCTCGCCAACGCCGAGATCCTCGACGCGCTGCTCGGCATCCTCACCCGGTTCGCCTGGATGGTGATCTTCGCGGTGGCCGCCTGGGTGGTCTTCACGATCTGGCGGGCGTTCTACTACGTGCCCAAGCCGAAGCCGCAGCCGGGCGTCTACGGCCAGCCGCAGCCGGGTTGGCCACAGCAGCAGGGCGGTTGGCCGGGCCAGCCCGGCGGGCAGCCGCAGGGCGGATGGCCTACCCCCGGCCAGCCGGGCGGCTACCCGCAGGCGGGCCAGCAGGGCGGTTACCCGCCGGCGCAGTTCCCCGGCCAGTACGGCCAGCCGTCCCCGCCGTTCCAGGCCCCGCAGTCCGCCCCGCCGCACCAGCAGTCGGCAGCGCCGCACCAGCAGTCGGCAGCGCCGCACCCGCACTCCGCGCCGCCGTTCCCGCAGTCCGCGCCGCCGGCCAGCCCGGGCTCGCAGTCCGCGCCGTCGTTCCCGCAGTCGGCAGCGGCGTTCCCGCAGTCCGCGCCGCCGTTCGAGGCGGCACCGCAGTCCGCGCCGCCTGCCCCGCCGTTCGGACAGCCGCCGTCGGCCGACCCGACCCAGACCATCCCGCGCCAGTCCGCCGAGCCGGCCGCCGACCCGACCCAGGCGATCCCGCGTCCGGCCGAGGACAACGACCGCACCCAACACATCAACCCCGACCAACCCCGCTAACCCACGCCCGCCCACCCGCCGAAGCCCAACTCAATCCCACCCCCCGCCCGGCCCACCCCCGCCCGGCCCACCCCACCCCACCCCGCGCCCGGCCCACCCCACCCCACCCCACCCCGCGCCCGGCCCACCCCACGCCCGGCCCACCCCGCGCCCGGCCCACCCCGCGCCCGGCCCACCCCGCGCCCGGCCCCGCCCTTCGACCCGCGATCCACGCCCGACGCCCCTTCAAGATCCGCACAAGAACAGGGTTGTTGCTGCCTCAGCCGCCTCCGAGGCAGCAACAACAGGGAAGTTGCGCAGATCTTGGGTCGCCCCCCGGCCCCACCTCGGTCGATCATGAAGTTATTGCGCCGACACGCCGCGTGAACGCGCAATAACTTCATGATCGACAGGGCAGGGCAGGGCAGGGCAGGGCAGGGCAGGGCAGGGCAGGGCAGGGCAGGGCAGGGCAGGGCAGGGCAGGGCAGGGCAGGGCAGGGCAGGGCCGGGCCGGGTTGGGCGGAACGGGCAGGGCCGGGCAGGGCGGGGCGGCGCGAGGGCAGGGCGGCCGGGGCGAGGGCGGGGCGGGCGGGGCTGGGGGTGGGTGGGGTGGGGTGCGCATAGGGTGAGCGGATGGTTGATCGCACCCACTCCGGTCCCAGCGAGGCGAGCGTGCGGCGGGCCCTGGGCCGGGCCGCCGCCGGGCGGGCGCTGGACCTTGACGAGGCCACCGCGCTGCTCGCCGCCCGTGGTGATGCTCTCGACGAGTTGCTCCGGGTGGCCGGTCACATCCGCGACGCCGGGCTGCGCGAGGCCGGACGGCCGGGCGTCGTCACGTACTCGAAGAAGGTCTTCATCCCGCTGACCCGGCTCTGCCGGGACCGCTGCCACTACTGCACGTTCGCCACCGTGCCGCATCGGTTGCCGGCGCCGTTCCTGGACCGGGACGAGGTGCTGGCCATCGCCCGTGAGGGTGCCGCGCAGGGCTGCAAGGAGGCCCTGTTCACCCTCGGTGACCGGCCGGAGGAGCGGTGGCCGGCGGCGCGTACGTGGCTGGACGAGCGCGGCTACGACTCCACCCTCGACTACCTGCGCGCCTGCGCGGTGGCCGTGCTGGAGGAGACCGGCCTGTTGCCGCACCTCAACCCGGGCGTGCTGTCCTGGTCGGAGCTGCAGAGGCTCAAGCCGGTCGCGCCCAGCATGGGCATGATGTTGGAGACCACCGCGACGCGGCTGTGGTCCGAGCCGGGTGGGCCGCACTACGGGTCACCGGACAAGGAGCCGGCGGTACGGCTGCGGGTGCTCGACGACGCGGGCCGGGTGGGGGTGCCGTTCACCACCGGCATCCTCATCGGCATCGGGGAGACACCGGCCGAGCGGGTGGACGCGTTGTTCGCGATCCGCCGTGCGCACCGGGAGTACGGGCACCTCCAGGAGGTGATCGTGCAGAACTTCCGGGCCAAGCCGGACACGGCGATGCGCGGTATGCCCGATGCGGAGCTGCATGATCTCGCGGCCACGGTGGCGGTGGCCCGGCTGCTGCTCGGCCCGAAGGCCCGCATCCAGGCCCCGCCGAACCTCATCGCCGGCGAGTACGCGCTTCTGCTGCGCGCCGGGATCGACGACTGGGGCGGCGTCTCCCCGCTCACCCCGGACCACGTGAACCCGGAGCGTCCCTGGCCGCAGATCGAGGAACTGGCCGCGCACACCGAGCTGGCCGGGTTCACGCTGCGCGAGCGGCTGACGATCTACCCGGAGTACGTGCGGGCGGGCGACCCGTGGCTCGACCCGCGGCTGCTGCCGCACGTGAGCGCCCTCGCCGACCCGGCGACCGGGATGGCGGTCGAGTCGGCCCTCCCGCAGGGCCGCCCCTGGCAGGAGCCGGAGGAGGTGTTCGGCGGTCGGATCGACCTGCACGCCACCATCGACACCACCGGCCGCACCGACGACCGGCGCGGCGACTTCGACAGCGTCTACGGCGACTGGGCCGAGGTCGCCGGCAAGGTCACCCCGGAGGCGAAAGCGGTCGCCGGCAAGGTCACCCCGGAGGCGAAAGCGGTCGCCGGCAAGGTCACCCCGGAGGCGAAGGCGGTGGCCGGAGAGGTCAGCCCGGAGGCGGCGGCGCGCCGGGCGGACGTACCCCTGGTGTCGGCCGCTGGCGGCGCGGACCGTGACCTGGCGGCCGGGCTGCGGCTCGCGGCCGACGACCCGGCGGCGCTGCTCGAACCCGCACACACGGATGCGGCGCTGGCGTTGTTCGGCGCGGACGGGCCGGCGCTGGACGAGCTGTGCCGGCTCGCCGACGACGTGCGCCGGGACGCGGTCGGTGACGACGTGACCTACGTGGTCAACCGCAACATCAACTTCAGCAACGTCTGCTACGTGGGCTGCCGGTTCTGCGCGTTCGCGCAGCGTGAGCGGGACGCCGACGCGTACCGGCTCTCCGTCGACCAGGTCGCGGACCGGGCCGAGCATGCGTGGGCGGCCGGTGCCAGCGAGGTGTGCCTCCAGGGCGGGATCGATCCGAAGATGCCGGTCACCGGCTACGCGGACATCGTGCGTGCCATCAAGGCACGGGTGCCGGAGATGCACGTGCACGCGTTCTCCCCGATGGAGATCGTCACGGCCGCGGCGAAGGCCGGCGTGCCGGTCCGCGAGTGGCTGACCCAGCTCCGCGAGGCCGGTCTGGACACCATTCCGGGCACCGCCGCCGAGATCCTCGACGACGACGTGCGCTGGGTGCTGACCAAGGGCAAACTGCCGGCGGCCGCCTGGGTCGAGGTGGTCAGCACGGCCCATGAGCTGGGCATCCGGTCCAGCTCCACCATGATGTACGGCCATGTCGACCACCCTGGACAGTGGCTCGCGCACTTCCGGGTGCTGGCCGGCGTGCAGGACCGTACGGCTGGGTTCACCGAGTTCGTGGCGCTGCCGTTCGTGCACACCAACGCCCCGATCTACCTGGCCGGGATCGCCCGACCGGGGCCGACCTGGCGGGAGAACCGGGTGGTGCACGCCATGTCCCGCCTGCTGCTGCACGGCCGGATCGACAACATCCAGTGCTCCTGGGTCAAACTCGGCGACGAGGGCACCGTGGTGATGCTCCAGGGCGGCTGCAACGACCTGGGCGGCACGCTGATGGAGGAGACCATCTCCCGGATGGCGGGGTCCGACAACGGTTCGGCGCGTACCGAGGAGCAGTTGCGGGCCATCGCGACGGCGGCCGGGCGTCCGGCGCGCAAGCGAACGACCGCGTACGGTCACGCCCGGCGCTGAGGTCGAACCTTTTCCCGCCGTCGGCCGTACCAAGCGGTGCCGGCGGCGGTCGCGGCGAGGATCGCCGCCGGTGTTTCCTCAGGGGCCCGGCGGCGTCGGTCGGCGGCACCGGACCCGTCCGTCACCGCGGGCGCGTGCGCGCCGCCGCCGGAAAGGTTCCCCATGACCAGTGATCAGCGGAAGCGGCCCTGGCCGCGACTGACCCGCCGGCAGACGTTGACCGCCGCGGCCAGCGCCACCCTCGGCGCGGCCGCGCTCACCGTGCCAGGCCTGTCGGCCGCCCAGAACGCGCCCGGCGCGTCCGCTCGGGCCGACGAGCCGATCGTCGTGCATCTGCGCGACGCCGCGTCCGGAACGATGGACGTCTTCGTCGGTGAATCCCGGATCGAGGTACGCGACCGCGGCCTCGCGGACCGGCTGCGCCGCGCCGCCCGGCGCTGACCAGCACCCTCCGCCCCGCCATCAGTCCCCGCCCAGTGAGGTTGGTCCGCCATGTCTTCCCACCGCGAGGCCCCGGAGATAGCCAAGGATCCGGTCGCCGACAGCTCCGACCTTTACGCGTTCGTCAGCCCTGACAAGCCCGACACGGTCACGTTGATCGCCAACTACGTGCCGTTGCAGCTCCCGTCCGGGGGGCCGAACTTCTTCGAGTTCGGCGACGACGTGCGCTATGAGATCCACATCGACAACAACGGTGACGGGCATCCCGACGTCACCTACCGGTTCGAGTTCACCACCGAGATCACCAACCCGAACAGCTTTCTCTACAACACGGGCCCGATCGACTCGCTGGACAGCAGGAACTGGAACCGCCGGCAGTTCTACAGCCTGACCCGGATCGCCGACGGCAAGGAGCACCGGCTCGCGCACAAGCTGCCGTGCCCACCGTGCAACGTCGGCCCGCTGTCGACCCCGAAGTACGCCGACCTGGTACGGCAGGCCACGTACACCCTGTCGACGGGGGAGCGGGTCTTCGCCGGGCAGCGCGCGGACGGCTTCTTCGTCGACCTGGGGGCGATCTTCGACCTCGGCACGCTGCGGCCGTTCCAGCAGTTGCACGTGGCCGGCAAGAAGATCTTCAAGACCGAGGGCGAGCCGGTCAACGCCACCGACCGGATGAACGTGCACAGCATCGCCGTGCAGGTGCCGCTGAAGCAGGTGCGTCGCCGCGCCAACCGGTACGGTCCCGCCGATGCCGCCTCCGTGCTGGGGGTGTGGACGTCGGCGTCGCGCCGGCAGGTCCGGGTGCTCGGTGACCGGGGCGGAGCGGACACGTCCACCGGCCCGTTCACCCAGGTCTCCCGGCTGGGCAATCCGCTGTTCAACGAGGTCATCGTGCCGATGTCCAAGAAGGACCTGTGGAACTCGCTGCCGCCGTCGGAGGACAAGCGGTTCGCGCGGTTCGTCGAGCAGCCGGAGTTGGCGGCGCTGCTGCCGGCGCTGTACCCGGACGTCTTTCCCAACCTGGACAAGCTCAACAAGTCCAAGAAGGCCCGCGCGGACCTGGTGGCGATCCTGCTCACCGGCGTGCCGGCCGGTCTCATCGACGGCTTCACCAACGTCACCGGCGACGTGCAGGCCGACATGCTGCGCCTGAACACGGCGATCGCGCCGAACCGTCGGCCGGACCGGTTCGGTGTGCTCGGCGGCGACCTGGCCGGGTTCCCGAACGGGCGGCGGGTCGGCGACGACGTGGTGAGTATCGCGTTGCGGGCGATCGCCGGCGTGACCGTTCCGCTTGTCGACAAGACGTTCCGGCCGGACGCGGCGGCCGGCGCCGTGACTCCGGGGCTCAGTGCCGCGGACGTGACGGCTCCGTTCCTCGCGAACTTCCCCTACCTCGGTACGCCGTACGACGGGTTCAACAACCCGCCGGCGTCGTCCTGACCACGGCCGGGGGAGCAGTCATGCACGAGCACACGTACGGGCCGTCGGAGGCGGGGAGCGTCGTCCTCGATCTGGGCGGCGACACCGGTGCCTTGATCATCTACACGGGTCGGGATCTGCACGGCCGGGAGATCGAGATCAGTCGCGGCGACGATCGGCGGGTCCACTCGGCCGTACGGGAGCGCCGGGTGCGGGACGGTTCGTTCCACAGTGCGGTCTACCCCGATCTGCCCGAGGGCATTTATACCGTCTGGTGGGACGAGAGCACGTCGGCCGGCACCGTGTCCGTCCATGGTGGAGGCATAGCCGAGTTCGCCTGGCCGAGCAGCGGTTTCGGGGTCGCTGGCTGACCTCTTCGCACCACCTTTCCGTTCGCACCCCGTCCACATCGTGGGCGGGGTGCGATCGCTGTCCACGGCTGGACGGGCAGTCTGCACCGCGCCGCGTTAACCTGTCCCCCACCAAGATCAGCTTTGTGAGGGAGGGTGCCGGCGCTCCTCGCCCGATGGGGCGTCGGGGGAGCGCCACGGCAGAAAAGTCGGGCAACTCGCCGGAGAGGGCGTTACTCGGCCGGGGTCTGAATCGATAGGGCAGGTTGCGAGGCTGGACGGTCCTGGTGGCCGGCCAGGGTTGTCGGGAGGGCGACTCCATTATCAAGTTTGGCTTGACGGCGCACGCATTACACGCGTGTAATTTGAATGGGGTTGTTCGCACGGAACGCAACAAAACGGGACCGGACGGACACGCACGCCTTTCGCGTGGGGGGTTGCAGCGGCGATGACGCCGGTGCGCGACAAGGAGGCATTTGATGGACGGCCAGCTTGAGGTGGCCGACCTGCTCGGAAACGCGCCGGAGTGGCAGGAGCGGGCCTTGTGCTCGCAGACCGACCCCGAGGCGTTCTTTCCCGAGAAGGGCGGCTCGACCCGCGAGGCGAAGCGAATCTGCTCGCGCTGCGAGGTCAAGACCGAATGCCTCGAATACGCTCTCGGCCACGACGAGCGGTTCGGGATCTGGGGTGGGCTCTCGGAGCGGGAACGGCGCAAGTTGAAGCGGCGCGCCGCCTGAGCGGTACGGGGTCGGGGGTGGTGCGGAGTCGAGGCGGTGGGGGCCGCCCGACTCAGGCCAGCTCGTCGGGGTCGACCCCGAGCAGGTTCGCCACCTGCTCGATGATCACGTCATGGACGAGGTCGGCGAGATCTTCGCGGTCCATCGCCCGGAATTCCAGGGGCCGGCGATACAGCACGATCCGGGGCGGCACCTCCTGACGGCCGGGACGACCCGGCAGCAGCCGGGCCAGCGGCACCTCGCCGTCCTCCAGCACGTCGGAGTCGTAGACATTCAGGTCCGGCGGAACGTCCTCGACCGCAAACTCGACGCCGGCCAGTTCCTTGGCGAACCGTCGCTCCAACGTCTCGACGGTGTCCAGGACCAGGTCATCGAAGACCTCCGCCTTGGTCCGCGCCAACGGCACGGTCGCCGGCACCAGGCGCCCACGCAGGCCACGCCCGTGCCGGTCGCGGTGCGTCCGCCGGCCGGGGCCGGGGCGGCGGTGTTCCGGGCTCGTCATGAGGCAAAGGGTAGCCCCCGTGCCGGGCCGGCCAGCGGCACCGCCGCCAGCGTGGCGCGGCGCGGCACGAACCGCGGATTGTGATCACCACGACGGGCGTGTCGCAACGCGAAGCGATGCGCCGGACCCGGTAATGGAGATACCCTGCCGCACGTGAGGTCACCACGGCGCTGCTCCCGTAACGGCTGCCCCCGGCAAGCGGTCGCCACATTGACCTATGTCTACAACGAGTCGACAGCCGTGGTCGGTCCGTTGGCGGCGTTCGCCGAGCCGCACACGTACGACCTGTGTGAGCAGCACGCCCGCAGCCTCACCGCGCCGCGCGGCTGGGACGTGGTCCGGCACGAGGGCGAGTTCGAGCCGCCCCCGCCCACCACTGACGACCTGGTAGCGCTTGCCGAGGCGGTCCGCGAGGCCGCCCGTCCGGCTCCCCGCCCCCCGGAGCCCGACCAGCCACGCCCGGAGAACCCCCACCAGACCGGCCGCCGAGGCCACCTCCGCGTAATCCCCCCCAACCACTAACCCCACCCACCCCCACCCCCGGCCCCCCCACCCCCGGCCGCACCCCGCGGTTGATCATGAAGTTATTGCCGCGACACGCCGAAGCGGAGGGCAATATA
>NZ_JBEXIL010000041.1:0-57157 GCF_040608555.1 Micromonospora sp. NPDC005172 | reverse complement strand
GGAGGCGCGCGAGATCGTCACCACCGCGACCGACCCCCGCCCGGACCTCCTGCTGGGCTACTGGGGCGAGGTCCTGCACTCCTCCGCGACCGGTCAGATCTTGGCGACCTGGTTGAAGTTGAGCTCCACCGGGGTCTCCCGACCGAAGATCGACACCAGCACCTTGAGCTTCTGCTGGTCGGCGTTGATCTCACTGATCGTGGCCGGCAGCGACGCGAACGCGCCGTCGGTGACGGTGACCGAGTCACCGACCTCGAAGTCGAGGACCTTGATCTCCGGCTTCGCCTTCTTCTGCTCGGTGTCGACGGCCGGTGCCAGCCACTTCAGCACCTCGTCGAGCGACAGCGGCGCGGGCCGGTCGGCCCGGTCGGTCGCGCCGACGAAGCCGGTCACGCCCGGGGTGTTCCGGACACACGAGTACGACTCGGCGGTCAGCTCCATCCGGACCAGGATGTAACCGGGGAAGACCTTGGCCTGGATCTGCGAACGCTTACCGTTCTTGACCTCGACCTCTTCCCGGGTCGGCACCTCGACCTGGTAGATGAAGTCCTCCATGTCGAGGCTCGTGATCCGGGTCTCGAGGTTGGTCTTCACCTTGTTCTCGTAACCGGCGTACGAGTGCACCACGTACCAGTCGCCCGGCGCGTAACGCAGCTTCTGCCGCAGCTCGGCGACCGGGTCGTAGTCCTCGTCCGGCGCAGGCTCGGTGGTGGGAAACTCCGGCTCGCTGGCGGCCTCAACCGACTCGTCACCAGCCGCCGTCGCGACCGTGGACTGCTCGTCCACTTCTCCGGCGGTCTCGTCGTACTCAGGCACGCTCGCTCACTTCCGTCACTATCGGCTGGAGACAGCCGGTCAGTCCGAGTTGCCGAAGACGAACAACACGGCCTTGGCGAAGCCGTAGTCCAGCACGCCCACGATCGTCAGCATCACCGCGACGAACGTGACCACCACGGCGGTGTACGTCAGCAACTCCTTGCGGGTCGGCCAGATGACCTTACGCAGTTCGGCAACGACCTCGCGGAAAAACCGGGCGATGCGGCCGAACACGCCCACCCGACCGGTTTCCGACCTCGTGGTCGGCCGGCTGTCCGCCGACTCCGCCCGGGCGCGGGCCCGCGTCGCGGTGCCTCCCCGGGAGACCGGCTCGTCCGCGCCGGTGGCGTCGTCGTCGGCTACGTCGTCGACGACCTCGTCGTCGAGACGATCGTCGCCGGCGTCCTCGCCGCGCCGCTTGTTGTCGGCCACTTCGCCCTCCGTCGCGGAATCTCGGGTCGCACGCCAGGCGGCGTACGCGGCGCTGGTCACGCCGGCCGGACCCAACCGTCCCGCGACGGGCCGCGGCCGGTGGTTCGACCGGGAGCCCCGATTGCCTCGGAGCCACCCCGCCGATGCCACCACCACGGGCCGGACGCCGCCTTGTCGGCGGCGCGACCCACGGGAACGGTCAGGCCTGAGGCGCAGGGGTGACAGGACTTGAACCTGCAGCCTGCGGTTTTGGAGACCGCTGCTCTGCCAATTGAGCTACACCCCTGTGCGGCAACACTCGCCCCACCCGGTCACAGACGACCAAGCAGGGGTCACTTGCCCCACGGCGGACCAGTGTACGGGTAGGCGCCCGACTTTCCCAACCGGTCTCCCCACCACGCGTGGCGAAGCCGATTCAGCGCGGCAGCGGGGGCGCCTCAGCGTGCCGTACGGATGGTCGCCCGCGCCTGTGACAGCACCTTGTCGCCCAGACAGGTCGCGGTCACCTCGAGCCGGGTGAGGCCGTCCTCGGTCACCTCGCGGACCCGCGCGGTCACCTCGATCTCGGTCCCCTGGTCGTCGTCGGGAACCACCACCGGCCGGGTGAATCGAACGCCGTACTCGACCACCGCGTCGGGCGCGCCGGCCCACTCGGTGACCGCTCGGCCGACCAGCGCCATCGTGAACATGCCGTGCGCGATGACCCCGGGCAGACCCACCTTCGTGGCGACCCGGTCGCTCCAGTGGATCGGGTTGAAGTCACCCGAGGCGCCGGCGTAGCGGATCAGGTCCGCTCGGGTCACCCGGAACGTCTTGGTTGGCAGTTCCATCTCAGGCCTCCCCACGAATGACGTACCGGGCCCAGACGGCGACCACCGGCTCCCCGGCGACGGTGCTCACGTCCGTACGGGTGGTCAGGAGGCCGTGTCCGCCCCGGTTGGTGACCTCCTCGATGGTGTTGGTGCACACCAGCTCGTCGCCCGCGACCACCGGCCGGGTGTACGCGAAGCGCTGGTCCCCGTGGACGAGGCGGCTGTAGTCGACTCCCAGGTCCGGGTCCTCGATGATCTGGCGGGTCGCGGCCATGGTGACGATCACCGGGAAGGTCGGCGGGGCGACCACGTCCGGGTGGCCCAGGGCCTGCGCCGCGGCCGGGTCGTGGTGAGCGGCGTCGGTGGCCCCGATGGCCGTGGCGAACTCACGGATCTTTTCTCGGCCCACCTGGTAGGGGGCGGTCGGCGGATACGTCCGGCCGACGAATGAAGGGTCCAGGGACATGCCGCGAACCTACACGGAAAGCACAACCGCCGATCTGGTCGGTGGGCTGCGGCGATGCCGCGCCGTACCGGGTCAGATCGGCGGCTGGGAAAGCTTCGACGGTGGCCGGCGTGTGCCGGCCAGCGGTCAGCGGGTCTCGCGGTGAACCGTGTGCCGGCCGTCGCGCGGGCAGAACTTCTTCAGCTCGATGCGGTCGGGGTCGTTCCGGCGGTTCTTGCGCGTGATGTAGTTGCGCTCCTTGCACTCCACACACGCCAAAGTGATCTTCGGCCGGACATCGGTAGCCTTCGCCACGGCGGAGTGCCTTCCTCGCTAACGGAAACAACTACGACGCGTCAGCCTAGACGCTGACTGCGCGGACATGCAAAGTGGGCGCCAGTGGCGCCCATCTCAACGACCACCGAGAACTAGCCCGGAAGACGAGAGTAGCGGTGGCCGGACTTGAACCGGCGACACAGCGATTATGAGCCGCTTGCTCTACCATCTGAGCTACACCGCCGCGGTGGGTCCAGCTGAACCCTCGAGCCCCCTTACGGAATCGAACCGTAGACCTTCTCCTTACCATGGAGACGCTCTGCCGACTGAGCTAAGGGGGCCTGCGCGATCTCCCCGTGGGGCGCGCAGAAGTAGAATACACGGCACCGGTCGGCAGGTGAAATCGGATCCCTGGCGACCGTGTATGCCCAGCTCAGGGCACCACGCGCAGGCGCGGAAGCTCCCCGCCGGACCCGGAAATCGTCTCCGGGTCCACCTGGGCCCCGAACCAGGCGGCCAGCCGTTCGTACGGCAGCGGTCGGCTGAACAGGAAGCCCTGACCGATCTCGCATCCGATGTCCTGAAGAAGCTCCAACGTCAGTTCGCTCTCCACACCCTCGGCGACCACGGCCAGGCCAAACTGCTGGGAGAGCGTCACCACCGCGTTCACGATCGCCAGGTCCCCCGGATCGGTCGCCATGCCCTGCACGAAGGACCGGTCGACCTTCACCTCGTGCACCGGCAACCGGCGCAGGTGGGCCAGCGAGGAGTCGCCGGTGCCGAAGTCGTCCACCGACAGCCGGACGCCGAGATCGCGGAGCCGACGCAGCGTCGGAATGGGCCGGTCCGTGCCGTCCAGCACGCCCGACTCGGTGATCTCCAAAGTGAGCCGCTGAGCAGGCACCCCGTACTCGGTCAGCAGCTCCTGCACCCGGTCCGGGAAGTGCTGATCGGTGAGCGTACGGGCGGCGAGGTTGACCGCGATGGGCAGCGGCTGGTTGGCCTCGGCCCAGTCCCGGCTGCGCCGCAGACCCTCGCGGAGCACCACCTCGGTGAGCCGACTCAACTGGCCGGTGTGCGCGGCCACCGCCACGAAGTCCTCGGGAGCGACGGTGCCGTGCGTCGGATGCTCCCAGCGGGCCAGACACTCGACACCGACCAGACGCCGGTCCCGCAGGGTCACCTTGGGCTGGAAGTAGACCTCCAGGTCGTCCTGGTCCAACGCCTGACGCAGGTCACCGGCGAGACCCAGCCGGCGCAACGACCGGGATTCCAGACCCGGGTTGAACAACTGCACACTGCCGGGCACCGATTTGGCGGCGGTCGCCGCCAGATCGACCCGTAGCAGCAGGGTCGCGGCATCGCTGCCATGATCCGGGTGTACGGCCACCCCGACGGCCGTGTTGACGTCGAGGGTGAGCGCGTCGAAGACCATCTCGTCGCGGATCTGGTCGCGGAGCTGCTCGGCCAACTCCAGCGCCGCGTCGGCGTTCTCCAAGCGCAGGGTCACCAGGAACTCGTCGCCACCGACACGACCCACCAGGGCCGACGACGGCGCGCTGGCCCGCAGACGGTTGGCGACCTCGACGAGCACCTTGTCACCGGCGGCGTGGCCGAGTGACTCGTTGACCTGCTGCAACCCGTCGACGTCGAAGAGCAGCAACGCCACCACCTCGTCGGGTGCGCCGATCTTCACCGACTCGTCCAGCGCCCCGGTGACCCGCCGCCGGTTGGGCAGCCGCGTCAGGGTGTCGTGGTAGGCGTCGTGCCGGAGGCGGTCGACCAGCCGGGAATTCTCCAGCGCCACCGCCGCGTGCGCCGCCACCGTCTCGAAGATGGGGATGTCGCCGGGGGCGAAGTGCCCGATGTCGCTGAGCCGGTTCGCCACCTCCAGGGTGCCGATCACGGCCTGCCCGGAGCGCAACGGCACCACGATCACGTCTTTGATCTCGCTGGCGCTGATCTCGCGCCGAAGCGCCCCCTCGTCACCCAGCAGACGCCCCATCGACAGGGTCTTCGCCAACTCCCGCGTTCGCTCACGAAGAATCGACGGCGTCGGAGCGACGTCGAGCAGCCCCGGCGTGTCGACCCGGGCCGTCAACAGCACCTCCGGATGCCGGCCCTGCGCGGGCAGCCACAGCGTCGCCGACTCTGCCTGCATGAGAGCACGGACCCGGTCGAGCAGGACGTCGGCGAGTGCCGCGTCGGCGCCGCTCGTGGTGATCAACCGGGCGAGGTCGTACATCCCGGTCAGGGTGCGGTGTTGCCGGAAGAACTGGGCGTACGACCGGTAGACCAGGGCGAGCGCCGCGAACAGGGCCGCCAACAGCAGCGCCGACCACCAGGTCTTGCGCAACGCGATCAGCACGAGGAGACCGACGGATGCGTTGATCGAGGTGGTGAGGAACACCGACGGCGTCGTCCGCAGCGCCTCGCGGCCGGCCTGCCAGCCCTGGAGGAGCACGTGTACGCCGACGACCGAGACGAGACTGACCAGGGTGATCGTGTTGACCGCGAGGAAGAGACTGATCCATGTCCCCGGGCCCACGTCGTGCAGCGGCGGCAGCCGCAACAGGAGCAGCCCGGCCAGCGACGTGGCCGCCGCGGCACGCGCGACGTTGAACCAGAACTTCGCCGGAGCGAAACGCTGCCTGGCGCTCCAGATCAACGAGGCCAGCGTGTAGATCAGGACGACCGTCAACGGCGGCAGGAAGAACAGCGCCACCACGAGTGGGATCTCCGTGAGCGTCACGCCCACGGACTGGCGCCGGACGACGAAGTTCAGCACCGGAATGCTGATGCCCGTCATCGCGAGGAAGATCAGGAAAGCCAGGCCCCAGTCCCCGTAGGGACGGTGTGAGACGACACTGATCGCGGTGCAGGAGAGGATGGCGATCAACGCCATGGGGCCGGTGATGAGCCAAGCGTGGTCCGTGGACTTACGCCGTTGGTCACGCTCGGCCATACCGCTCCCTCTGAAAGACGTCGCCCGTCAGGGCTGCCCTCACGGGCGACGCCCCGTGATTCACCGGGAGGCGGCGACGCCCCACACGACATCGCCCAGACCCGCGCCCCACACGACGTCGGTCATCTGGGCGTAGCCCCCGCTAGCGAGGGCGTCAACACCGATCAGTCCACCGAGGACAGCGGCGAGCACGAGGAGCGAGCCGAGTGACCGGCCCAGCCTTCGACCAGACATGTTGGCTCCTGTCGGGGAAGTGTCACAGGGATGGTGGAGGTTCCACGATCGTGCCACACGCAAGGTACGCAGGAAAGCGGTGATGGCCGCACCCATCCGAGCGTTGGCGAGGTCGCGCCCTTCGGCCCACTGCGCCTCCACGAGCCGGGCCAGATCAGGGCCCCTCCCTGCGACATCAGCGCTTCACCCAGCGCTTGATGCGACCTACGGCACAATTCACCCAGGCGATCGGAGGAATCCGCTGTCCAATCCTGCCCGATCGCTCTCCGTGACGAATGCGATGGTCTGGAAGCGCACCGACGCGGCCCAGACATCGACCACCATACCGCCTTCCCGCAAAGACACAAGGAGGTGGACGCGACCCGATTCGCCCTTCTTCTGCCGTCGGCGGTCGTAACGCTCCCGGACGGGCGGCGAACGCGCGGGATGGGCCGGGCCAGCCGCTGTGTCCGGGGACCGAGGCAGCGTCCTGGCCGGGTTCGCCTATTGGGCCGGAGGCAGTGACATGTCCGGCGGACAGTCCTTGGCCTGGTTCCTTGGTCGGCGCAGCCAACCAGGGTGAGCGCGACAGCAGGCAACGCCAGACCTCGACGACAGCTTCGGGCGGCCGGTCGGTCGTGCCATCGGACCCGTCGCTGCCTCACGACGGATACGGTATCGACGAATCGCGACTTTGTGCCGGTGGCGTGGCTCGACACGACCGCCGCAGGCCCCGTCGCAATGATCCACTACAGGTCGCCGATGTGGGGCTTTCCCGGCGGAGGGATACCCCCACATCGGCGATCTGGAGTGGACCACTCCGCGGAACCCACGCCGCCATCGACGCTCCAGCCTCGGTGCCTGAGGTATCACAACGGCTCGTGCCCGGTCGGCAGGAGACGGACCCGCCGATGGACAAGGTTGATGTCGACGACCTCCACCACCAGCGTGTCGCCGGGTTCAGGAGTGCGGTCGAGGGCGGACTCGTGGACCAACCCTTGGATGTCATCCCCCACCGCGACGAAGACACCGAACGGCACGATACGAGTCACCTCACCGCGCAGGACGGCTCCGAGATGCACCCGCGCGAACTCCGCCATCGGGTCGGGCTGCAACGCCTTGAGCGACAGCGACACACGCTCGCGGTCGAGATCGACGTCCAGCACCATCACGTTGAGCCGGTCCCCCAGGCCGACCACATCGGTCGGGTGAGTGAAGTGCTTCCAGGTCAGCTCCGCGCAGTTCACCATGCCGATGACACCGCCGATGTCTACGAAGACCCCGAAGTTCTTGATCTCGACCACCACGCCCGTGGCCACCTGGCCATGCTCAAGCGTTTCCAAGCTCAGTCGCACACTGTCGTCATCCCGTCGCCTCACGAATCCAACTCCTATCACCCGAGCGCACCACCGATTTTGTCGTTCATGGTGTCGTCGCCGCCGTCGATGCAGTTGGCGCAGACGCGGAGCAGGACGGCGACGCCGTGGCCCAGGCGCCGGGCCACCTCGGTCGGCGGGACGCCGGCATTCAGCCAGAGCGAGGCCGCCGCGTGCCGCAGGTCGCAGGGGCGACGGACGAGCGGCGAGGCGACCTGCGACTCGGTCAGCGCCTTCTCGCGGGCGAGCTTCCACCATCGGTCGTAGACCGACTCGAGTCCGCGCCGCTCGTGGGAGCCGCCGTCATCGGTACAACCGTCGCTAGACGGCTGGTCCCGTCAGACCAGGCCTAGCCGCCGGCCCCAGCGTTCGCAGCCACAGGAAAGCCCTCAATAGGCACGATGACCTGCCACCATCTGCCCACAACCAGTCGTCAACGGCTGGACTCAGCTGGACTCGGCCGGACCAACGACAACGGCCCCTGATCAGCATCTCTGCTGGTCAGGGGCCGTGTCTGCACCTGGTGGCGGGTAGAGGATTCGAACCTCTGAAGCTTTCGCGACGGATTTACAGTCCGCTCCCATTGGCCGCTCGGGCAACCCGCCAGGGCACCCCACCGCGTCGCAACGCGGCGGCGGAAGCAAGGATAGCGGCTCACCCCGGGACCGGTGCAACCGGGTACGGTCAGGGGGTCGTGCCGCTGGTCGGCGGCCGACTGCACGTCCCAGACCGCCGGACAGCAGGAGCAGAAGCATGCCAGCGAACCCGTCATTCGACATCGTGAGCAAGGTCGACCGCCAGGAGGTCGACAACGCCCTCCGGCAGGCGGAGAAGGAGCTCGCGACGCGGTTCGACTTCCGCGGCACGGGCGCGGAGATCTCCTGGTCGGGCGAGGAGGCGATCGGCCTTCAGGCGGAGACCGAGGAGCGGGTGCTCGCAGCGCTGGACGTCTTCAAGGAGAAGCTGGTCAAACGCAACATCTCGTTGAAGTCGCTGGACGCGGGTGAGGCGCGCCCGTCCGGCAAGGTGTTCAAGATCGACTGCAAGGTGATCCAGGGCATCGAGACGGACAAGGCCAAGGCGATCAGCAAGAAGATCCGCGACGAGGGCCCGAAGGGCGTGCAGGCGCAGATCCAGGGTGACCAGCTGCGCGTCACCGGCAAGAAGCGGGACGACCTCCAGGCGGTCATCTCCCTGCTCAAGGGCGAGGACTTCGGAGTCGCCCTCCAGTTCACGAACTACCGGTAGGCGCGGAAGCCGCAGTCTGACCAGCCGCAGACCGTCGACCCGTCAGCGGTCGACGGTGTACCAGTTGGCGGTCTCCCCGGGGATCGGCGTCAACCGCACCCGCGCGCCGCCCGGGTCGTCGAGGATGCGTACGCCGTCGCCGAGCAGCACCGGCGCGAAGAAGATCAGGATCTCGTCGAGCAGGCCGGCACGGAGGCACTGCTTGGCGACGTCCGCGCCGAGCACGTTCACGTACTTGTCGCCGGCGGCCTCCTTGGCCTGCGCGACGGCGCTATGCAGATCGTCTGCGAAGGTGACGCCTTCGGCCGGGTCGGTGGGCGGTTGGTGGGTCAGGACGACCACCGGGCCCTGGTACCGGCCGCCGAACGCGCCTTCCTTCTCAGTGCCACGGTTCGGGTCGTCGCCGCCGAAGGTGCGGTTGCCGGCCAGGATCGCGCCGACGTTGGCCAGGATGCGGTCCGCGGTCGGGTTGTCCATTGTGAGGTGTTCGGTCAGCCACGACATGTCCCCGCGAGGGCCTGCGATGTAGCCGTCGAGCGATGCGGTGGCGGAGTAGAGCAGCTTGGCCATGGTTTCCCCTCGTCGGTGCCCATTCTGGTGGAGGCCGGGCGCTCACAGAAGCCATCGGGTGCACGTCCACCGAGATCGACTCGGGTTACTTCATATCGGGGCATCCTCGTCAAGGGGACACCACGACTTGCCGGAACCCGAGTCGATCAAGGCGCGAGGCCGGGCCGGCTCGAGCCGTCCAGGGCAGGGGTCAGACGGGGATGGGCTCTTCGGCGCGTACCGCCTGGTTTTCCGCGCGGGCGATGGGCCCGGCGGGCAGCGCGGCGACCGCGGCCCCGACGGCCACCGCCGCCCCGGCGAAGACGAAGGCCCACGGCACCCCGCCGGCGTGGTCCACGATCAGGCCGGCCACCGCGCCGCCGGCGGCGCTCGCCGCCACGGCGACCGTGACGACCCAGGTGTACGCCTCGTTCAGCATGCCCGTCGGGGCGATCCGCCCGACCAGAGTGTTCTCCAGGGTCAACGCCGGCGCGATGGTGGCGCCCCCGACGACCAGGGCGACACCGAGCGCCAGCGGCGTGGGCATCACTGCGAACACCACGAAGGTGCCGGCCAGCGCGGCGAGCAGCAGGGCGAACTGGCGGGTCATGTTCGGCGACGGCCGGCGGACACCGAACCAGAAGCCGCCGATCGCGCTGCCGATCCCCCAGACGGCCAGGAGCAGCCCGGCGAGGCTCTCCGGGTCGTCGGTGGTGGCGTTGCTCGCGTACGCGGGGACGATGACGCCGGCGGCGCCGAACGCGATGCCCAGCCCGGCCACGCAGACCAGCAGGGCCGGGAAGCCGCCGACCCGCAGTGGGCCGAGTCCGCGGGCGTGGTGTTCGCGCGGGTGCGGACGCCAGTCGCGCATCACCCGGCCGAGGGCGACGGCGGCGGTGCCGACCAGGGTGACGACCGCTGCCCCGATCAGCGCGGCGGCCGCGTCGGCGACCAGCACGAAGCCAGCCACGAGCAGCGGGCCGAGCACGAACACGATCTCGAACAGTGAGGTCTCGGCGGCCAGGGCGGTGTTGCGTAGGGCGTACCGGCCGGAGGCGGGGCTGGTCAGCTCGTTCCAGGCGCCGCGGATGGCGGCGGTCAGCGGCGGGTACGTCGCACCGGCGACGCCGGCCGTCAGGTAGATGGCGGCGAGGGCGTCATCACCCGAGCGGCTGGCCAGTAGCAGCCCGATGAGCGCGAGCGGGTGGGCTACGGCGGTCACCAGCAGCACGGGGCTCGGGCCGACCCGGTCGGCGACGCGTCCGGCCACCGGGCTGAGTGCGGCGCCGGCGACGGCGTAGATGCCGCCGGCGATGGCGGCCAGCGCGTAGCGGCCGGTCACCTGCTCGACCACCAGCAGCAGCGCCAGCGGCGTCATGCCGATCCCGAGCCGCCCGATGATGCCGTTGACCAGCAGGATCGGCGCACCGGGAATCCGCCAGACACCCAGGTACTGGCGCAGTGCGGCCACGGGATACACCTCCGCCGGGACAGGTAACGGGTAGAAGCCCTGTCGACCCTAACTCCCGAGGTCAGGCCATGGATGGTCGATCCGCTCACAGGAGCGCAGTGGGTGGGACTGACCGAGCAGTCACAAAGGGGGTAGGTTGCTGATCGAATTGGGTCCATACGCCGGCACCGCACGATGAGGCAGGAGGTCCGATGTCCGGGACTACCACCGCACCTCTGCGAGTCGAGATCTATTCGCTGTACGGCGATGCCAAACCCAGTGAAGCGGCCTCGCCCAGCCTGCGCGGCTCCCTGCCGGCCCGGGCCGTCCAACAGTGCCCGCCGGTCGCCGCCGGCTCGGGATTCGGCTGGTACGTCTACCCGCCGGCCGACTTCGCGCTCCGCTGGGACGGTCAGGACACCGAGTGGACCCTGCTGGAGGAGAACGAGCCGACAGGATGGCGTTCGCTCGCCGGCGGTTACGACGGCAAGCTGCCGGAAGCGGCCAGCCAGTTGCAGGCGGCGCCGGAGCAGTTCCACGGCGACCTGGACATCTTCGACCGGTACGGCGCGAGCATCCCGTTCCTGGATGCCGACCCGCGCGCGGCCAACACGGTCGAGCTGGTCACCGGCGTGGTGGCGCGTACGTCCCCGGGCTGGTGCCTCATCGCTCGAGGCGTGCCGAACTGGCCTGCCCAGCGTGGCCTACAGCTCTACGAGGGCGTGGTGGAGACCGACTGGTACACCTCGCTCCTGCCCACCATCCTGCGACTCACCGAGGTCGGGCAGGTGGTGCGCTTCTACCGGAACATTCCCCTCATGTGCCTACAGCCGGTGCACCGGTCGACGTTGGAAGCTTTCCGCGACGCCGAACTGGCCACCGGGGAGGGGCTGCCGGCGTGGCCGCAGGACGTCTGGTCGGACTTCGTGGCGCTGCGCCGCCGCCGCCAGGACCCGGAGATCCGCAGCAGCTACCGCCGGGAGCAGGCCCGCCGGGTCCGGGACAACGCCTCCTACCAGCCAATCGGGGTCGTGGAAGCCGACCAGCCGACCTGATGCGTGACACCGAAGAACAGCTCACCCCTTCGCCTGGTTACCGGGCACTGTTCCGACATCCGGTCGCCTCCCGACTTGTCATCGCCCGCGGCATCTCGGAGCTGGGTGACTTCGTGGGCCTGGCCGCTCTGCTGCTGCTCGCGTACGACCAGACGAACTCCGTCCTCGGCCCGGCCGCGGTCTACGCCGCGCGTACCCTGCCGGCCCTGCTGATCGCCACCGTCTTCAGCGGCTGGTTGGACGTGCCGGCCCGCCGTACCCTCCTGGTCTGGCTGTCGGTGGTCGGCGCCGCGCTGATCGCCGTGCCCGCGGCGGTCCCCGAGCCGGTGCCGGCGATCGTGGCGGCCGGTCTGCTCGGGGCGGTACGCGCCGCCTACGCGAGTGTCAACGTCGCCGTCGTCGCCGAGGCGGTGGACGCTCCGCTGCGGCTGCCGCTGTTCGGCCTCAGCGCCTTCGCCAACCAGGCGGGTCAGGTGGTCGGCCTGCTCGCGGGAGCCAGCCTGACCGTGGCGCTCGGCTCCCGGGTGGCGCTGCTGATCGACCTCGCCTCGTTCCTGGTCGCCGCGGTCGTCCTGGCCGGGCTGCCGAAGCGACCCCACCGTGTACGCGGACCTCGTCCGCCGGCGACTGCGGGTGTCCGCATCATCGCCGGTCACCCCGTGCTGCGGGGCGTCGCCCTGCTCACGCTGGCCACGGTGCTGTCCGGCGCGCTGCCCGAGACCCTCGCACCGGACCTCGCCCGTGGGGCCTGGCGTCCCGCCCTGCTGGCGGCGTCGGCGCTGGGAGGGGCGGTCTTCGTCCTGTGGGTGGGCCGCTCCCGCTGGCTGGGTCGGCTGGCCGGCCAGGTGGTCGTGGCCGCCGCGCTGTCCGGAGCGTTGCTGCTGAACGGTGTGCTGGTCGCCGTCGACGCGCCGCTGTGGGCGCTGACGGTGGGCAACGCGTTGATCGGCGCGGGTGGTGGGTGGCTGATCGGTGCGCAGGCCACGTTCGCCCGGTTGGCCCCTCCCGAGCGGATGGGGCAGGTCGAGGCGACGATCGTCGCGGCCAACATCGTGACCTCGGGAATCGGCATCTTCCTGTTGGGTGGTGTGGCCGCCGTGCTCTCGCCCGCCGCGTCGTACCTCACGGCCGGTGTCGTCCTGCTCGTCGTCGTGCTGCTGACCCGACCGGATCGGCTGTCCGTACCGGATTGACCCGGAGACGACTCCACCCGCGTCCGTCGCGGACGCGGGTGGAGTACGGGATTCGGCGGGTCAGCGCTGGAACTGCACCGGCCCCGAGTTGGCGGCCATCCGCTCCAGGCGGGCGACCCGGTCCTCCATCTTGGGGTGGGTGGAGAAGAGGGCGGCCACCGCGCCACCGGCGAACGGGTTGGCGATCATCAGGTGGGCGCTGCTGGTGAGCGTGCCCTGAGCCGGCAGCGGGCGTCGCCGGGCCACCGCGTCGATCTTGCGCAGGGCGCTGGCCAGCGCCAGCGGGTCCCGGCTCAGCTCGGCACCCGACTGGTCCGCCTGGAACTCGCGGCTCCGGCTGATCGCCAACTGGATCACGGTGGCCGCGATCGGGCCGAGGATCAGGGTCAGCAGCAGCACGGCCGGGTTCGGCGAGTCCTCGTCGTCCCCACCGCCCAGGGGGATGAACCAGGCGATGTTCGCCAGGAACGTGATGATGCCGGCGAGACCGGCCGCGACGCTGGAGATCAGGATGTCCCGGTTGTAGACGTGGGACAGCTCGTGCCCGATCACACCACGAAGCTCCCGGTAGTCCAGGACCTCGGTGATGCCCTGGGTCACGCAGACCGCGGCGTGCTGCGGGTTACGCCCGGTGGCGAACGCGTTGGGCTGCGCGGTCGGGCTGACGTACAGGCGCGGCATCGGCTGTCGAGCCTCGGTGGCCAGCTCGCGCACCATGCGGTACAGCTCGGGGAACTGTGCCTCGGTGACCGGTTGCGCCCGCATCGAGCGCAGCGCGATCTTGTCCGAGTAGAAGTAGGAAACGCCGTTCATGACCAGCGAGATGAGGACGGCGATGACCAGGCCGCCACTGCCACCGAACCCGTAGCCCACCGCGAGGATCAGCGCGGTGAGCAGGCCGAGCAGCGCGGCGGTCTTCAGACGGTTGTGGTGCACGATCTCTCCTTCGGTGCGCGGATCGCCTCGATCCGCTGACCGGTACAACAACTCGATACCCGTCAACCATCCGTCGGAACGCTGAGAGTTGACTGAGACCCGCGTCAGCGGGCGGCGAGATCCAGCACGAGCTGCGGGGCGACCCCGAGCACCACGGCGGCCACGGTGGCCACCGCCAGCACCACCGCCACCACACCCACCAGGGGTACGGCCACCACACCGTCCGCGCCCGCCGAGGGTGTCGACGTCGGCGTGGGCGTCGGCGCCCACAGGCCGGCGGTCACCCGCAGGTAGTAGGCGAGCCCGATCACCGCGTTCAGCGCCACCACCAGCGCCAACCAGGCCGCGCCGCCGTCCAGCAGCGACCGGACCACCGTCACCTTCGCGAACAACCCGGCCAGGCCCGGAGGCAGACCCGCCAGGCCCACCAGCGCGAGGCCGAGGGCGGCACCCCGCCACGGGTGTCGGCGGGCCGCGCCGCGCAGGTCGTCAAGCGTCCCGCCGTCCGCCCCCACCGGGCGCAGCGCGGTCACCCCGGCGAACGCCGCCAACTCCAGCACCACGAAGAACACGGCGTACGCCACCGCTGCGGCGTACGCGGCCGACCGCGCCTCGCCCGTACGGCCGGCGGCCAGCGCCAGCGCACCCAGCGGGGCGAGGATGTAACCGGCCTGCGCGACCGAGGACCAGGCGAGCAGCCGGACGGTACGCCGCTGACGCAGTGCCACCAGGTTGCCGACGGTCATCGTGAGCACCGCCAGTAGGGCGAGCACCGGCCCGGTCTGGTCCGCCGGCAACGCCCGCTGCACCACGGCCAGCAACGCCACCAGGCCGCCCAGCTTGGACGCCGTCGACAGGTACGCGGCGACCGGCAGCGGAGCGCCGTCGTAAGTGGCCGGCGCCCAGGCGTGGAACGGCACCGCCGCCACCTTGAAGGCCAGTCCGAGCAGCAGCAGCGCCACGGCGGCGGTGGTCAGTGGCAGTTCGCGCAGCTCCGGACGCTCGGCCAGCAGCGCGCCGACCCGGTCGAGGTGCAGGCCGCCGGTCACCGCGTACAGCAGCGCCGCGCCGAGCAGCGTCAGCGTGGTGGCCACCACGCTGACCACGAAGAACGTCACCGCCGCCTCGGCGCTGGCCAGGCTGCCCCGACGCAGGCCCACCAGCACGTACAGCGGGAGGGTCAGCGTCTCCAACGCCACGATCAGGGTGATCAGGTCGCCGGCCGCGCCGAGCACCACGCCGCCGGTCATCGAACAGGCGAGCAGGAAGGCGTACTCCCCCGCCGGTGACCGGCCGGCCCGCAGCGCCGGCACCGACAACCCGAGCACGCCCAGGGTGAGCAGCGCCACCACCGCGCCGACCAGGGCCGCCCGGCCGCCGAAGACCCACGAGCAGTCGCCGCCGACGCAGAACGTCCGCCGCTCCCCACCCGCACCGACCAGCGCCGAGCAGACGGCGGTACCGAGCGCCCCGAGCGCGGCCACCGCGACAGTGGCGCGGGGCCGCGCCAGCACGAGGTCGACGACCAGCACGAGTACGGCGGTGCCGGCGGCCAGGTACGCCGGCAGCAACGCCACGCTGTCCACGCTCTGCACGACGCTCATCGGACCACCCTCGGTTCCGGACGCGGCGCTTTCTTCGTGCTCACCTGTGGATCACCTCGATGAGGGCGTCGACGGGTGCCTCGGCGACGCCGAGGACCAGCGCCGGAACCAGGCCGATGGCCAGCGCGAGCAGCACCAGCGGCGACCACGCGGTCAACTCCGCGCCGGCCAGGCCCGCGCCGACGCCGCTCACCGCGGGGCTCGGCCGGCCGTGGGTGACCCGACGCAGCAACCGCAGGAAGTACGCGGCCGTGAGCGCGCCGCCGATCGCCGCCAGCACCCCGAGGGTCAGCCACAGCGGGCCGCCCACCTGGAGCGCCGCGACCACCGCGAACGCCTCCCCCCAGAAGCCGGCCAGCCCGGGCAGGCCCAGCGACGCGATGGCCGCGAACGCCAGCAGGCCGGCCAGCCGGGGCGCGGTCTCCCGCAGGCCGGACAGATCGGCGAGAGCGCCCGTACCGGTGCGGTCCTTCACCGCACCGGCCAGGAAGAACAGCAGGCCGGTGATCACACCGTGCGCGACGTTGCCGATCAGGGCAGCCTGGATGCCGGTGGCGGTCAACGTGGCGACGCCCAGCAGGACGAAGCCCATGTGCCCCACGCTGGAGTACGCGATGAGCCGCTTCACCTCGGTCTGGGCCAGGCAGACCAGCGAGCCGACCAGGATCGCCGCGACCGCCAGCACACCGAGCACCGGCGCGGCCCAGCGGGCACCCTCCGGCGCCACCCCCACCGCCACCCGGATCAGCCCGTACGTGCCCATCTTGAGCAGCACACCCGCCAGCACCACGCTGCCCACCGTCGGGGCCTGCGTGTGCGCGTCGGGCAGCCACGAGTGCAACGGCCAGAGTGGACTCTTCACCGCGAACGCGAGCGCGAACAGCGTGAACGCGGCCAACTGGGTGCCCCGGGACAGCCCTGCCCCACCGGTCAGCGCCACCACGTCGGCGGTGCCCGCGGCGGCGACCACGACGTACACGCCGACCAGCAGCAGCACCGAACCGACGAGCGTGTAGAGCACGAACTTGCGGCCGGCCCGACGCCGGTCGGCACCGCCCCAGCCGGCGATGATCGCGTACATCGGCAGCAGGACGACCTCGAAGAACAGGAAGAACAGCACCAGGTCCAGGGCGAGGAACGTGCCGAGGATGCCCACCTCGACGAGCAGCAGCAGCGCCACCAGCGCCCGGCCGCTGCCGCCGTCGGGCACCCGCCACAGCGAGTACGCGCAGCAGAGCAGCGTGAGCAGCGCGGTGAGCACCACCAGCGGCCAGGAGATGCCGTCGACGCCGAGGTGGAACCGCAGATCCAGACCGGGCACCCAGGGCAGGTCCACCTGGTGCCAGGGGCGCACCGCAGGCGTACCGGCCGACCAGGCGAACCACCCCCGCCCACCGGACACCAGTGCCACGGTCGCCAGCAGGGTCAGCGCCGCCGCGACCGTGCCGACGACCCGCGCCGCCCGGTCCCGGGGTGTCGCCGCCACCGCGACCGCGCCGAGCGCCGGCACCACCAGCACGGCGACGAGCAGAACCTGCCCAAGCGTCATCGGGTTACTCCCAGCAGGGCGGCGGCCAGGCCGATCAGCAACGCGCCGGCCAGCACACCGGCGGCGGCCCGGGGCAGCGCCGCCCGGTGCAGCGCGGCCAGTCCGGCGCCCAGGCCCGTGGCGACCCGGCCGCTGCCCTCGACGGCCCCGTCCACCGCCACCTCGTCACCGGTGCGCGCCAGGCGAGCCAGCGCCCGGACGGGGCGTACGACAAGGGTGTGCTGGACGTCGTCGAGCCGGAACGCGCGGGCGAAGACCGGCCGCAGCGGGCCCAGCGTGGCCGCCGGATCGGCGGCCCTGTCCCGCTGCCAGCGCGCCCACACCAAGCCCGCGCCGACCACCAGCAGCGCCAGCGGCAGCAGCAGCGCCGGCCCGACGTGGACCAGGCCGTCCTCCGCGCCCGCGACGGGCACGGTGGCGAACCGCAGCCGGTCGGCGAACGCCCCGACGAACCCGGCCAGGCCCAGCAGCGCGGCCGGCACGGCGAGCAGCAACACCGGCCAGCGCAGTACCGCCGGCGGATCGTGCGGGTGCACCAGCGGCAGTCGGGGCTCGCCGAAGAAGGCCCGCAGCAGCAGCCGACCCGCGTACCAGGCGGTGATCGCCACACCGAGCAGCCCGGCCAGCCACACCAGCCAGCCCACCCACGACGGCGCGGGGCCGGTGCCCTCCAGCGCGGCCGACTCGGCGACCGTCAGCACGCCGTCCTTGCTCCAGAAGCCGGCCAGCGGCGGCACCCCGGCCAGAGCGCCGAGGCCGATCACCGTGCACCAGAACGTCACAGGCATGCTCCGGCGCAGACCACCCATCTCCGACATCAGCGTGGTCCCCACCGAGTGGATCACCGCACCGGCGGCGAGGAACAGCAGCGCCTTGAACGCGGCGTGGGTGAGCAGGTGGAACAGCGCCGCCGACGGCGAGCCGACGGCCAGCGCGCCGGTCATGTAGCCCAGTTGGGAGACGGTCGACCAGGCCAGCACCCGCTTGATGTCGTCCTGGGCGGTGGCGGCGAGCGCCCCGAGCAGCAGCGTGATCGCGGCGAGGACGCCGAGCACCGTCAACGTCACCGGCGCGGCGGTGAACAGCGGGTACAGCCGGGTCACCGCGTACACGCCGGCGGCGACCATCGTCGCGGCGTGGATCAGCGCGGAGATCGGCGTCGGGCCGGCCATGGCGTCCGGCAGCCACGTGTGCAACGGGAACTGGGCGCTCTTGCCGGCCACCCCGGCGAGCAGCAGCAGGCCGGCGGCGGTCAGCGTCGCGCCGGAGTGGTCGTGTGCGAGCACGTCGGCGATGCGGAAGCTGCCCGTCGACACGCCGAGCAGCGCGATGCCGAGCAGGAAGCCGACGTCACCGACCCGCGTCACCAGGAACGCCTTCATGGCCGCGGCCGGCGCGCCCGCGAGCCGGCGGTCGTGGGCGATGAGCAGGTACGAACAGAGGCCCATCACCTCCCACCCGACCAACAGCATGATCAGGTCACCGGCGACCACCACCAGCAGCATCGCGCCGGTGAAGAGACTGATCTGGGCGGCGTACGGCGGATAGCGGTGGTCGACGTCGACATCGTCGTGCGGGCCACGCCGCAGGTAGCCGATCGAGTAGACCTGCACGGCCAGGGCCACCGCGGTGACCGCGACGGCGACCAGCGCGGCGGCGCCGTCCAGTCGTACGCCGAGGGTCACCGCCAACCCGCCGATGTCCACCCAGGTCGTCGACGTCTCGGTCGGACCGTCGACAGTCAACAGCAGGGCCACGGCCAGCGCCAGCGCCCCGGCCGCACCGGCCACGCCGATCGCCACGGCGGTCGCGCGGGCCCGATAACCGCCGGCATGGCGTGGGGCCGGCGGCAGCAGCAGACCGAGCAGACCGGCGAGCAGCGGTACGGCCGGCAGCGCCGCCCCGAGCAGCCCGGTCACCGGCTCGCCTCCGCGTCCTGCGTGACGGCCCCGGCCGGCTCGGTCAACAGCACGTCGTCCACCGCCACGGTCGACCGCAGGCGGTAGAGCTGGAGGACGATCGCCAACCCCACCCCGATCTCCGCGGCGGCCAGCACGATGACGAACAGCGCGAACACCTGCCCGGAGTGCGGCAGCACCGCGCGGGCCGTGGTGTCCGCGGTTACCAGGACGAGGTTCACCGCGTTGAGCATCAGCTCGACCGACATCAGCACCAGCACGGCGTTACGTCGCCGCAGCACGCCGTACACGCCGAGGCCGAACAGCAGCGCGGCGGTGACGTACGGGATGACCGGCCTCACCGACGCCCCCCGGGAGCCACGTTCTCCGCCGGCGTCTGCACGTGCACGTCGTCGGCGCGCCGACCGATGTCCGGTCGGGACAGCACCACCGCGCCGACCAGGGCGGACAGCAGCAGGACGGAGAGC
Source organism: Micromonospora sp. NPDC005172 (assembly GCF_040608555.1). Taxonomy (NCBI): domain Bacteria; kingdom Bacillati; phylum Actinomycetota; class Actinomycetes; order Micromonosporales; family Micromonosporaceae; genus Micromonospora; species Micromonospora sp. NPDC005172. Next base: position 37,852 of record NZ_JBEXIL010000041.1, on the reverse strand, counting down.
ACCTCGAACGGCAGCACCCAGGAGGTGAAGATCTGCTCCCCCAGCCGCTCCGCCGTACCCGCGTCGGGCAGCGCGACGGTGCTCCACCGGTACGCGTCGACCAGCAGCACGCTCAACCCCAGCCCGGCACCGCCGCCGATCAGCGCGGCGGGCCAGCCGGGCCGGTCCAGGTCGTCGGACGCCCCGATCGGAGCCCGCGTCAGCATCACCGCGAACAGCAGCAGCACCACCACCGCGCCCACGTAGATCAGCACCTGCACCCACGCGACCAGCTCGGCACCGAGCACCAGGTAGTCGCCGGCCAGCGCGCCCAGGCAGACCACCAGGTAGAGCCCGGCCCGGACCAGGTGCTTCGTGGTCACCACCAGCACACCGGCCCCGACCGCCACCGCGCCCAGCGCGAGCAGCAGCAGATCCGCGCCGGTCACCGGGCCGCCCCCGCAGCTCGGACGGTCACGACGCCGGGCCCTCGTCGGCGGGGCGTACCGCCGGTGGAACCGACCGCGCGGCCTTGCGCGCGGCGGCGGTCTCCTCCTTGGCCGGCTCGCCGTTGGGATCGTGCGCGGGCGGCGGCGGAACCGTCGCCATCCACTGGCCGAGGTGGTCCTTGTCGTGCAGCAGGTCCTTGATGTCGTACTCGGCGTACTCGAACTCCGGCGACCAGTAGAGCGCGTCGAAGGGGCAGACCTCGATGCAGATGCCGCAGTACATGCAGAGCGAGAAGTCGATGTCGAACCGGTCGAGCACGTTGCGCTGGCGGGGGCGGGCGGCACCGGGCACCGCCACCTCCTCCTTGTGCGAGTCGATGTAGATGCACCAGTCCGGGCACTCGCGGGCGCAGAGCATGCAGACCGTGCAGTTCTCCTCGGACAGCGCGATCACTCCGCGCGAGCGCGGCGGCAGCTCGGGGGCGACGTCCGGGTACTGCTGCGTGGTCGAGCGGCTGGTCATCGTCTTGAGGGTGACCGCCAGCCCCTTCACCAGACCGGCGCCGGGCAGGCCGCGCTCGCTGGCGCCGGCGGCCGGATCGCCGCGCTCGCTGGAATCGGTCATGTGGACCATCCTGCCCTGTGGCCCCGGCGCGCGCGACCACCACCCACAGGTCCGAGGCGGTACCGTGGTCGCGGGGAGAACGACCGCACCTGGAAGGACCCGCCATGACCGCCGCGCTGCAGAGCGACCACCCGCCCGAGAGCGAGTGGACGACTGACGATCTGGACGCGCAGCCCGAGGATGGCCGTCGCCGGGAACTGCTCGATGGAGTGCTGCTGATGTCCCCCTCCCCCACCCGTACCCACCAGAGCATCGCTATGCGTCTTGGTGCCGCGCTCGACGAGGACTGCCCCGACGGCTACGACGTGACCCAGGCGGTCGAGGTACGGATCAACCGCACCCGCTCCTTCATCCCCGACGTGCTGATCACCACGGCCGCCGCGGCAGCTCGCGAGCCGTCGAGGTACGAGCCGCACGAGGTGGTCGTCGCCATCGAGATCGTCTCGCCGAGCACCCGTTCGATCGACCGGGTACTCAAGCCAGCGCTGTACGCCCAAGCCGGCATCCCCTACTACTGGCGGATCGAGACCCTGGACGGCGACCTGGAGGTCGTGACCTACCGGATCGACGCGGTGAACGAGGTCTACACCGAGACCGGACGGTGGACCAAGTTCGTCGACACCGGCGAGCCGTTCCCGATCAACCTGCCGATCAGCCGGATCACGCCGCGGACCCGGTGAGACCGCCTGCGGGCGGCACCATCTCGACGCCGAGCTGCTGAAGGAGCTGGAGCAGCTCGTTGCAGCTCCACACCTCGACGATCCGACCGTCGGTGTCGAAGCGCAGGAACGTCGCCCCGGAGTAGCTGACCACCTGGCCGGTCGGCGGCACCGGCCCGAACTGCCCGGCGTGGGTGCCGGCCGCCCGCCAGTGCACTGCCACCCGCCCAGCCGCGGCGACCACGTCGACGATCTTGTAGCGGAGGTCCGGGAAGGCCGCCCGACGCTCGCGGTGCCAGGCCAGCATCGCATCCGGCCCCGTCCCGCCCAGCCCGGGGCACGCACCGGCGATCAACTCGTACGCCGACTCCTCCCGGCGGGCGTTCCACACGTCGGCGATGAAGCGCCGGGCCGCCGTCTCCACATCCGTCATGACGGCAGGGTAGCCAAGAAAGACCCGCCTCCGGACCTGCACGGGGAGCGGCCGAGGTTGGCCCGTACCGAGCCGGAGTCCCGGATTTCGGCAAGGATGGCGGTGAGGGCAACCGGAGCGGAGGGCGGGCGACGTGGCGGAGACAGGCGGGAAGTACGTCGAGCCGGGCGGCGAGTTCACCCGGGATCAGCGGTACATCGCCACACGGATCACCGCGGACGGGCGGGACGGGTACCCGGTGGAGCCCGGCCGGTACCGACTGGCGGTCAGCCGGGCCTGCCCGTGGGCCAACCGCCTGATCATCGTCCGGCGGCTGCTCGGCCTGGAGGATGCCATCTCGATGGCGGTGGCCGGCCCTACCCATGACGCCCGGAGCTGGACCTTCGACCTCGACCCGGACGGGCGCGACCCGGTGCTCGGCATCGAGCGCATCCAGGAGGCCTACTTCAAGCGCTTCCCCGGTTACGAGCGCGGCATCACCGTGCCGGCGCTCGTGGACGTGCCGACCGGGCAGGTGGTGACCAACGACTTCGCGCAGATGAGCCTGGACCTGTCCACCGAGTGGACCCCGTACCACCGCGAGGGCGCACCGCAGCTCTACCCCGAGCACCTGCGCGAGCAGATCGACGAGGTCAACGCGGCGGTGTTCCGGGACGTCAACAACGGCGTGTACCGGTGCGGGTTCGCGGGCAACCAGGAGGCGTACGACAAGGCGTACCACCGGCTGTTCGACCGGCTGGACTGGTTGACCGAGCGGCTGACCGACCAGCGGTACCTGGTCGGCGACACCATCACCGAGGCCGACGTGCGGCTGTTCACGACGTTGGTCCGCTTCGATCCCGTCTACCACGGGCACTTCAAGTGCAACCGGCAGAAGCTGAGCGAGATGCCGGTGCTGTGGGCGTACGCCCGGGACCTGTTCCAGACCCCCGGGTTCGGCGACACCATCGACTTCGACCACATCAAGCGGCACTACTACGAGGTGCACCGCGACATCAACCCGACGGGTATCGTGCCGCTCGGCCCCGACCTGTCCAACTGGCTCACGCCACATGACCGGGAGGCCCTGGGCGGCCGCCCCTTCGGCAACGGCACCCCACCCCCACCCCCCGCCGAGCCGGTAAACCCACAACACACCCCGCTCCGCTAACGCCCCGCCGCCCCGCGCCGCCCCGCCCCGCCCCGCCCCGCCCCGCCCCGCCGATCTTGCACTTTCGGTGGTCGATGTGAGCGCTATGCCCTCTTATGTCGCAACAGAAAGTGCAAGATCGGCGAGTGTTTGTAGTCCGCCGGAGTCAGTACGGGCGGGGGCTGGGGGTGCGCTTGGGGTGGGGTTAGAGGGCTACGCGGATGGCTGCGGTCAGGACCAGTTGGGCCAGGGAGGCGGGGACCAGGACCAGCCAGCAGAGGCGCTGGAGCTGGTCCTCGCGCAGGCGGGGGTAGGACACCCGGAGCCAGATGATCACGAATGCCACCGCGAAGATCTTGAGCAGTGTCCAGAGCCAGCCGAGCTGGTCGTCGGCGAACGGGCCCTGCCAGCCGCCGAGGAACAGCACCGTGGTCAGCGCGGCGATCACCACGATGCCGACGTACTCGGCGAGCAGGAAGAACGCGAACCGCAGGCCCGTGTACTCGGTCATGTAGCCGAACACCAGCTCCGAGTCGGCCACCGGCATGTCGAACGGCGGCCGGCGGATCTCGGCCAGCCCCGCGACGAAGAAGATGATCATCGCGGGCGCCTGCCAGAGCAGCCACCAGGGCTGCCACGCGGCGACGATGCCGGACAGGCTCAGTGTGCCGGCCGCCATCGCCACCGACGCGGCGGCCAGCACCAGTGGCAGCTCGTAGCCGAGTAGTTGGGCGGCCCCGCGCAGCCCGCCGAGCAGGCTGTACTTGTTGGCCGACGCCCACGCCGACATCAGCACCGCCACCACGCCGATGCCGACGACGGCCAGCACGAAGAACAGGCCGATGTCCAACGGTTGCCCGACCAGGTCGTTCGGGCCGAGCGGGATCACCAGCAGCACCAGCAGGTAGGGCAGCAGCGCCACCGCGGGGGCCAGTCGGAACACCGCCCGGTCCGCCTCGCGCGGGGTGATGTCCTCCTTCTGCACGAACTTCACGCCGTCCGCCACGAGCTGCGCCCAGCCGTGGAAACCGCCCGCGTACATCGGACCGAGCCGGCCCTGCATGTGCGCCATCACCTTGTGCTCGGCCTGGCCGACCAGCAGCGGCAGGGTGAGGAACGCGACCACCACACCGCCGATCCGGATCACCAGCTCCACCCAGAGCGGCATCAGCGCGTACCCCCGTCGTCGTCGCTGTCGTCGCGCGCCGCCGGGTCCGCGACCGGCTCGCCGCCGGCAACCCGGGGAGTACGCGCCGGACGGGCCCCCGGCGCAGGCCGCGCGGGTCGCTCACCGGCCGGTCGGGCCGGGGTACCGCCACGCGGCCCCTCTCCCACACCACCCGCGCCGGCCGGGGTCGGCGTCGTTCCCCACTCGCCCGGAGCGGGCACGCCCGGCGGGCGGATCGGTCGACGGCCACCGCCGGCCTCCGACTCGCCCGGTTCCTTCGCGCCCGGCCAGGGCTTCGCCACCCGGGAGGCCAGCACGAACTCCTTGCGCAGCGGATTGCCCTCGAACTCCGGTGGCAACAGCAACGGCCGCAGTTCCCCGTGCCCGTCGAAGCCGATGCCGAACATTTCGTGGGTCTCCCGCTCGTGCCAGGCCGCACCCGGGTAGATGTCCACCACCGAGGCGACCGAGGGCGCGTCGCGGGGTACCCGGGTGCGCAGCAGCACGCCGTGCCGCAGCCGGGTCGACCAGAGGTGCGCGACCACGTCGAAACCCTCGGTCAACTCGTCGACGGCTGAGAGCCAGTCGAAGAAGTCGCAGGCCAGCTCCGTGTCGTCGCGGGCGACGCGGACGGCGGCCGACCAGCTCGCCGGGGGTACGTCGACGGTGGCCCGGGCGAACCGCTGCCCGCCGGAGACCGACGCGGTCGCCTCGACCGGCGCGAGCAACGCGACCAGCCGAGCGCCGACCTCTTCTGACGTCATGCCGCTGATCCTAGGGTCACCGACCCGGCCCGCGGTCCTCGACCGAGCCCCGGTGATCTGCCCGCTTTACCGGCGGTGGTCCCGTCGACAAGGAAAGATGAGGGCGTGCGCGCTGTGACGGTGAAACCTGGGATCGCCAACTCGCTGAGCCTCGCCGAGGACCAGCCCGAGCCGGCGCCCGAGGAGGGCGCGGTCCTGGTCCAGGCACTGGCCGTGGGCATCTGCGGCACCGATCACGAGATCATCTCCGGCGACTACGGCGAGGCGCCGCCGGGCGCGGACCGCCTGGTGATCGGGCACGAGTCGTTGGGCCGGGTGCTGGAGGATCCGACCGGCACGCTGCAGGCCGGCGACCTGGTGGCCGGCATCGTCCGGCATCCCGACCCGGTGCCCTGCCCCAACTGCGCGGTCGGCGAGTGGGACATGTGCCGCAACGGGCAGTACACCGAGCACGGCATCAAGGCGCTCCCCGGCTTCGCCCGCGACCGCTGGCGGATCGAGCCTGAGTTCGCGATCCGGCTCGACCCGGTGCTGGCCCAGGTCGGCGTGCTCCTGGAACCGACGAGCGTGGTGGCCAAGGCGTGGGACCACATCGAACGGATCGGGCACCGCGCGGAGTGGCAGCCGCAGACCGTCCTGGTGACCGGGGCCGGGCCGATCGGGCTGCTGGCCGCGCTGCTCGGCAGCCAGCGCGGGCTCACCGTCCACGTGCTGGACCGGGCCACCGACGGGCCGAAGCCGGAGCTGGTCGCCGGGCTGGGCGCCACCTACCACACGGTGCCGGTCAACGACCTGCCCTTCGAGCCGGACGTGGTGATCGAGTGCACCGGCGCGCCCAGCGTCGTCCTCGACGTCATGTGCAAGGCGGCGCCGAACGGGATCGTCTGCCTCGCCGGGGTGTCCAGCGGCGGTCGGAGCATCGACTTCGACGCGGGGGCCCTGAACCGTGCGCTGGTGCTGGAGAACAACGTGGTGTTCGGCTCGGTCAACGCCAACCGCCGGCACTGGGACACGGCGGCCCAGGCACTCTCCCGCGCCGACCAGGTCTGGCTCTCCTCCCTGATCACCCGGCGCGTGCCGGTGAACAGGTACGCCGACGCGTACACGGCCGGGCCGGACGACATCAAGGTGGTGCTGGAGTTCGCCTCCTAGCTAGATCCCCGGCAGCCGGCCGTTGCGGAACAGGTCCACGAAGAGCTGATGATCCTGCCGGGCGCGCACCCCGTACACGTGCGCGAAGTCCACCAGGTGGGTGACGAACCCCGGCTCGTCGGCGTCCACGGCCGCGACGATTGCCTCCTCGGTGGAGTAGTCCACGAGGTCGTGGCTGGACTCGTCGTCGGCGACCGAGTGCATCCGGGCCACCGCCCGGCCCAGATCGGCCAGCACCCCGGTCAGCTCGTCCGGCTCGTTGACGTCGGACCAGTCCAGGTCGGCGGCGTACGGGGAGACCTCGGCGACCAGTTGGCCCGCCCCGTCCAGCTCGGTGAAGCCCAGCCACGGATCGGCGTGCGCCTGCAACGCCCGCTGCGACTCGGCGGTCCGGTGGCCCTGGTGCTGGAAGTAGCCGGCCACCGACTCGTCGGTGCTGTAGCGGGCCACCGCCGGCACCTGCGCCTGCTTCATGTAGATCACGACGTCGTTCTCCAACGCCTGGGTGTGCCCCTCCAGCAGCAGGTTGTACGACGGCAGCCCAGCCGAGCCAATGCCCACCCCCTTACGCAGCACCACGTCCTTGATCCGGGCAGCTCCCGGCCGTAGCCGGGCCGTGGCGGCGGGCAGGGTGCCCAGGTACTCCTCGAAGGCGGCGAGCACCTCGTCCCGGGTCGCGGCGTCGACCTCGAAGATGCCGTCGGTGACGGAGAACCGCCGCTCGTAGTTGTCGACGGTGGTCTGCGCGGCGAGCAGGTCGACCCTCGTGTTGAGGCGGGCCTGCTGGAGTACCCGACGCAGCACCCCGTCGGCGTTGTCCAGGGTGATCGACCCGATGGCGTCGTCCCCGCCAGCGGCGATCGCCCGCAGCTCGGTCAGGTAGGCGCGGGCGAAGCCGGTGACCAGCTCGCCGATCACCGTGTCGGAGAGGGCCTTGCTGTAGCCGAGCAGCGCCACGCTGGCCACGAACCGCCGCAGATCCCAGGTGAACGGCCCGACGTACGCCTCGTCGAAGTCGTTCACGTTGAACACCAGTTGCCCGGAGGCGTTCATGTACGTGCCGAAGTTCTCGGCGTGCAGGTCACCGTGGATCCACACCCGGCCGGTGCGCTCGTCGAGGAAGCGGTCGTCGGCGAAGTCACCCCGCTGGTCGGCGTAGAACAGCGCGGCGCTGCCCCGGTAGAAGGCGAACGGCGACGCGGCCATCTTGCGGAACTTGCGGCGGAAGGCCGCCGGGTCGATCGCCATGGACGCGCCGAACTCCGCGCTGAGCACGTCGATGATGTGAGCGGACCGCTGGTCCCCTGAGCTGCTCATAGTCCGCAGGCTAGCTCGACGGGTCCACAACGGGGTGGCAGAACGGCAACCCATCGATCATGCTGTCTGCGTCACGCGCGGGGGCCCGGACACCACGGTCAATTCGGCCGATCGCTGCTGCCGTGGGCGGCGGCAGGTCCCCGCCGGGCGTCGACCACGGAGGACCAGACACAGATGTTCCGCAAAACGGGGACCCTGCTCACCGCCGCACTGCTCGGCCTGACCACCACGATCGGTGGGGCCGGACCGGCCGCCGCCGCACCGGCGGACGCCGCCGGAGGCACGCTGTCGCGGCCACCAACTGACCGGTACCTGCCGGGGCCGCCACTCGGACTCGTCCGGGCGGCGGCCCCACCCTTCGTCAGCGCGCGTCGGGTGGGCGTACGGGTGGGGCCGTGAGGGAGTCGACCGAGCGCGGGGCGCTGGCCTCGGCGGGCGCGGCGAGCAGGTCCCGCTGCGGCACGCCGCCGATCCCGGACTGCTCGGCCGCGATCTTCTCCTGTAGGCGCAGGATGCCGTGCAGCAGCGCCTCCGGGCGGGGCGGACAGCCGGGCACGTAGACGTCGACCGGGATGAGCTGGTCGACACCCTTGGTCACCGAGTACGAGTCCCAGTAGGGGCCACCGCAGTTGGAACACGCGCCGAACGAGATGACGTACTTCGGCTCGGGCATCTGGTCGTAGAGCCGCTTGATGGCCGGGGCCATCTTGTCGGTCACCGTGCCGGAGACCACCATGAGGTCGGCCTGTCGAGGGCCGTGGGCGAACGGGATCACGCCGAGCCGGATGAAGTCGTGCCGGCCCATGCTGGTGGCGATGAACTCGATCGCGCAGCAGGCCAGGCCGAAGTTGAACACCCAGAGCGAGTAGCGGCGCCCCCAGTTCAGCACGAAGCGGATCGGCTCACCGAGCACTGCCGGTAGCTGCACGGACGTCCCCTCTCCTCATCCCACAGTGAATCACAGCCGGTTGTCACGGACCGGACAGGCAACCGCACCGGTCCCCACCGCAACCGGCGGGCGCAGCCGAGTGTGTGACCGGTGCTGGCGAACACGCCGCCTGCGGCCACCACGGGGAGGACGAGTGCTTGTGACAAGAGAAGTACGGGTCGGCGGTCCGCCCCCCGACCCGGGAAGCCCCGTCCCCGCGCCTGCCGAACTCGTCTTCGACGACTTCTACCACGCCCACTTCCGCTCGCTGGTCGTGCAGCTCACGGCGTACACCGGCGACCGTGGGCAGGCGCAGGACCTGGTTCAGGAGGCGTTCTGCCGGGCGTACGCCAACTGGGCCCGGCTCGCCCGGTACGACGATCCGCTGGCCTGGGTGCGCCGGGTCGCCTGGAACCTCGGCCACAACCGCTGGCGGCGGCTGCGGACCGCGCAGGCCTGGCTGCTGCGGCAGCGCGAGACACACGTCGCCGAGCCGAGCCCGGACCGGGTGGCCCTCGACACCGCGTTGGCGAAGTTGCCGCCGAAGCAGCGACGGGCCGTCGTGCTGCACTACCTTGCCGACCTGACGGTCGCCGAGATCGCCGCCCAGGAACGGGTTGCCGAGGGGACCGTCAAGTCCTGGCTGCACCGGGGCCGGGCGGCCCTCGCGACGCACCTGCGTGACACCACCGAGGAGGTGCGAGATGTCTGAGCAGGAGACCCTCGGCCTCGCCGAGGAGTTCGCCCACTACCGCCGTACCGTGCTGGCGGAGGTCGAGGTGCCCGGACCCGCCGCCGTGCGGCGGACGGCGCGGGGACGCGGCCGTCGCCGGCTGGCGACCACCACCGCGACGGTGCTCGCGCTGTTCGGCGGGGCCACCCTGGGATATGCGGCGATGAGCGGCGGCCCGGATCGCGAGCCCGGCCCGGTCGACCCCACACCCACCATCTCCGCGTCGTCCGCCCCGAGCGGCTCGGCGAGCCCGGCCCCCAGCCCGTCCGTCACGAGCGGCAGCCCGACGGCCACCCCGCCGAGCGGGAAGATCAGCCGAGCCCAACTGCTCGACGCGTCGGTGACCCTGCCCGCGTGGCGAGCCGGGCCCGGATGCCCCACGTCGGGCATCCGGCTCAGCGGCGACGACCGCGAGGGCGTCAACTGGCTGCTGGCGTTCGACCAGGGGGACGTCGACGGAGACGGCGCGGTGGAGGCGGTGGGGCTGGTGCAGTGCGTGCTCGGCAGCGGCGGACCCCTGCAGGTGGTCGCCTTCGACCGCGACCAGCGGGGCAGGATCGTCACGCTGGGCCGGGTGGTCGCGACGAGCATCGACAAGCCGCAGTGGCTGTTCGCTCTCGACGTGGTGGACGACGGCACCGTGCGGGTGCAGGTCGGCGACATCGCGCCCGGTGGTGGCTGGCCCGGTGAATGGTCACAGCGACAGTGGCGGGGCTACCGCTTCAAGGGCGGGTCCTTCGCGCAGGTCTCCGGGCCGACGAGCTTCGGACCGAACCCGCACGACGTCAACCTCGTCGTCACCGCCTCGAACCTGGTGCTGGCCGACGCCCCGGACGGCTCCCGGACCGGCACGATCACCGTGCGCATCCGCAACGGAGGTAACGGACCCGCCGCCTACGTGGATCTGCGGATCGGCCTGCCGGCGGCGGTGCGCCCGGATGGTGACGGCTGGGCGGCCTGCCGCAACGACCCGGAGAAGACCGGGCAGCCGGTGTCCTGCGACCTGAACAAGCTCGGGGCCGGTAAAGAGGTCCGGCTCACCCTGGGCTTCCGGGTCGCGGCAGGCGCCACGGTCGGCACCGGGAAGGCCGACGTGGACGCCCGCCCGATGAACGCGAGCTTCGACTTCGTGGAGGAGGTCTACGACCCGGACAACACGGTGATCATCACCTACCGGTGAGCCGCGCGCCCGGTGCCCCACCCCGATTCCGGGTGGGGCACCGCCGTTCACCCGGCCGATCCCCAGCTCGGGCGTTGCAGAAGACCGACGAACTCGACAAGCAACCTCTCGCGCATCGCCGGCGGGGAGGCGTCGAGCAGCGTGTTCACGACAGCCATCCGATCCGGCAGCGGACCGGCGGTGTCGCCGCCCAGGCCCAGACCGGCGGCCAGGCCGGCCACCACCTCCGGCGTCAGGGCCTCGGGGGTGAGGGTGCCGACCAGGGACGCCAACTCGGCGGGCAACCGCACCGGGCCGGTCGCCCGGGCCGCCGCCACGGCGGCGACCAGATCCGGGCCGAACTCGGCCACCCGGGGCGCGACCGAGGCGGTCACCGTGAGGTGCACGCTGGCCGGCAGATCGGCGTACGACAGCTGGGGCTGGGTGTGCCAGCCACGCGCGGTCAGCTCGTCGACCAGGACGAACAGGTCGGGGCCACCCTCGGTGGCGGTGAAGCACACCACTGTGGACTCCGGCTCGACCATCAGCCGTAGCCCGTCGACGGCGCGGACCGCCTCGGCCAGACCGGTGACCGCGTCCCGGGTGGTGGCGGCCAACCGCAGGTAGCCGGCGTCGCCGAGGTGTCGCAGGGTGGCGTACGCGGCGGCGATCGGGCCGCCCGATCGGGTGGACGCGATCACCGGATTGATCATCGTGTAGCCGGGCCAGTCGGCGTACGCGAAGTACTGCGGGGCGCGTCCCGCCGCGTCGCGGTGCAGCAGCACCGACACGCCCTTCGGCGCGTACGCGTACTTGTGCAGGTCGACCGAGATCGAGGTGACACCGGGGACCTCGAAGTCGAACGCCGGCACCGGCGCGCCGAGGCGACGCAGGTACGGCAGGGTCCAGCCGCCGAAGCAGGCGTCGACGTGGCAGCGCACCCCGGCCTCGGCGGCCACGGCGGCGATCTCGGCGACCGGGTCCACCACGCCGTGCGCGTACGAGGGCGCCGAGCAGGCGACGAGTACCGTGTCCGGCCCGATCGCGGCGGCCATCGCGGCGGGCTCGGGACGCAGCGTGTCCGGCGAGACCGGCACCACGTCCAGCGCCACCCGCAGGTAGTGCGCCGCCTTGGCGAACGCGGCGTGCGCCGTCGACGGCACCACGATCCGGGGCGCGCCGATCTCCGGGTGGGCGTCCCGGGCCGCCTTGACGGCGAGGATCAGCGACTCGGTACCGCCGCTGGTGACGCTGCCGACGACGTCCGGCGCGGTCGTGCCCGGGCCACCCCCGAGCACTCGGCCGGCCGCGCCGACGAGCGCGTTCTCCATGGCCAGCAGGGAGGGGAACGCGGTCGGGTCGAGCCCGTTGACGTGGGCGCTCTCGGAGTGCGCGGCGGCGGTGAGGGCGTCGAGCCCCGGTACCGCCGGGTCGTAGACATAGGCGAACAGCCGCCCGCCGTGGGTGGGCCGGTCGTCCGCACGCAGCCGCCGGACCTCGTCCAGCGCCTGTTCCGCGCTGACCCCGTCGCGGGACAACGCGCCCGCCCCGAGCGTGTTCTCGTCGATCATGGGGTCATGGTGCCCTTCTCGTAACGGTCAACGGCTTCCGTCCCCCACCACAACTCCATGATCGACCCCGAGGGTGGGGGCGGCGAGGGTGTACTGGCGGAGCAGGAGGATGGGGGGAGCTATCAGGAGGGCCGGGATCAGGGTGAAGCCGAGCAGCACGCCGAGCCTCGCCGTGTCGGACTGGGCGGCTGCCGTGCCCGTGTCGGAGGAGACGTAGCCGGAGAGTTGCAGCACCAGGCCGTAGATGCCGGGGCCGAGAGCCAGGCCGAAGGTCTCCCCGGCGGTCCACAGGCCGGTGAAGACACCCGCCTGCCGACGGCCGGTACGCGCCGTCTCGTCCGCGATGCAGTCGGGCAGCATCGCCAGCGCGAACACCTGCTGTCCGGCGTACCCGACGCCCAGCACCGCGACCACCAGGTAGACGACGACCGGGGGCAGTGCCGGGGCGGCGACCAGGGTGAGCGCCCCGGCGGCGAGGATCAGCCCGGCGACCACGAGTGCGGTCCGCTTGCCCAGCCGCGCGCCCGCACGGGCCCACAGCGGCATCACCAGCAACGCCGGCCCGACGAAGCAGGCGAAGAGCAGCGTCGGCCCGTTCCGGTCGTCGCGCAGGATCTGCCCGGCGAAGTAGTTGACCCCGGCGAGGATGGTCGCCACCCCCGCGGACTGCACCACGAAGCAGATCAGCAGTGCCCGGAACGGCCGGTTGGCGGCGGCCACCGCGAGCTGGGCGCGCAGCGTCGGCTCGCTGGCACCGGTCACCCCAGCGGGTGCGGACCGGGTGCCGAGGAACGCGCCCAGCGCGCCGACGGCGATGAGCGTCGCCACGAACAGACCCATCCAGCGGTGCCCGGGCACCCCGTCGCCGCCGGCCTTGACCACCAGCGGGGCGACCGCTCCGGAGATCAGGATGGCCAGCGCCAGCGCGGCGATCCGCCAGGTCATCAGCCGCGTACGTTCGGTGTAGTCGTCGGTCATCTCGGCGGGCATCGCCATGTACGGCACCTGGAAGAAGGCGAACGCGGTGGCCGTGGCCAGGAAGGCGAGCGCCACGTACGTCGCGGCGGCCGGCCCGTTGTCGAACGGCGCCGCGAAGATGGCCGCGAAGAGCACGGCGAGCGCGAGACCAGCGACGAGCAGGTACGGGCGGCGTGCGCCCCAACGCGACCGCGTGCGGTCGGAGATCCGGCCGGCGACCGGGTTCACCAGCACGTCCCACGCCTTCGGCAACAGCACCAGGAGGGCTGCCACCCCGGCGGCGACACCGAGCGTGTCGGTCAGGTACGGCAACAGCAGCAGACCGGGCACGGTGCCGAACGCACCGGTGGCGAGCGAGCCGAGCGCGTATCCGACGTGCACCGGGCGGGGCAGCCGACCGGTTGCGGGCGGGCCGGCAGCACCCGGCGGCTGGTTCATGGGGCCGAATGTTACTCACGTTCTATCGGAGGTCACATCCCCTCCTCGGGCGACCAACCCGCCGCCGCGATGTCGACTCCCTCGCCGCGCAACGGTGCACCCTCGGCCCGCAGCCGGGCCCGCGCCTCGCGCTCGTGCCCCGGTGGCAACCGGCCACCCGCGGTCACCACCCGATGCCAGGGCACCGAGCCACCGTGCCGGGCCATGATGCTGCCCACCAGTCGCGCGGAGGAACGACCCGAGCGTTCGGCCAGCGCGTCGGCGATCGCCCCGTACGACATCACCCGACCCTCCGGAATCCGCTCCACCAGGTCCAGCACCGCCTCGACGTACTCGTCAGGAGTCACAATCGGCCACCATATGGGAACGCCACCGGGCCACGCGGGCGTAAGCACGCAGAATGGGCGGGTGCGCGACGCAGTCACGGCCGCTCGGCGGATCGTCGTCAAGATCGGGTCTTCCTCGTTGACCACCGCCACCGGCGGTCTGGCCGACGAGCGGGTCGACGCGCTCGTCGACACCCTGGGCCGGCTCGGCGCCGAGGGCCGCGAGGTCGTCCTGGTCTCCTCCGGCGCGATCGCCGCCGGCCTCGCGCCGCTCGGCCTGACCCGACGTCCGCGCGACCTGGCCACCCAGCAGGCCGCCGCCAGCGTCGGCCAGGGCCTCCTGATCGGCAGGTACGCGGCCAGCTTCGCCCGGCACGGCCGCACCGTCGGGCAGGTGCTGCTCACCGTGGACGACGTGACCCGGCGGGCGCACTACCGCAACGCGTACCGCACCCTGCGAAAACTGCTCGATCTGCGGGCGGTGCCGATCGTCAACGAGAACGACACGGTCGCCACCGAGGAGATCCGGTTCGGCGACAACGACCGGCTGGCCGCCCTGGTCGCCGCCCTGGTGCACGCCGACCTGCTGGTGCTCCTCTCCGACGTGGACGCGCTCTGGACCGGCGACCCGACCCGTTCCACGTCGGTGCGGATCGCCGAGGTCCGCAGCGAGCAGGACCTGACCGGCATCACCATCGGCGGCACCGGCCGGTCCGGCGTCGGCACCGGCGGCATGGTGACGAAGGTCGAGGCGGCCCGGATCGCCACCGGCTTCGGCATCCCCGTGGTGCTCACCTCCGCCGACCTGGCCGCGCCGGCGTTGACCGGCGAACCGGTCGGCACGCTGTTCCACCCGCAGCGGCAACGGCCGACCGCTCGGCTGTTCTGGCTGGCCCACGCCACCTCGCCCCGGGGGCGCCTACACCTGGACCCGGGCGCGGTGGCCGCCGTCGTCGGGCGGCGCAAGTCGCTGCTGCCGGCCGGCATCACCGCCGTGGACGGCACCTTCACCGCCGGCGACCCGGTGGACCTGGTCGACACCGCCGGTGCACCGGTAGCCCGTGGCCTGGTCAACTACGACGCGGTGGAGTTGCCGGGACTACTCGGCCGTTCCACCTCCGAACTCGCCGCGGCGCTCGGCCCGGCGTACGAGCGGGAGGTCGTCCACCGCGACGATCTCGTGCTGCTGTGAGCCCTTCCCGAGTATGAGGAGTTGTGCCGGCATGAGTGTCGTGGAGCAGGCGAAGCGGGCGCGGGACGCCGCCGCCGAACTGGCCGTGGCCACGCGTACCGCCAAGGACGCCGCGCTGGTCGCGATGGCCGACGCGCTGGTGGCGCGTACCCCGGAGGTCCTTGCCGCGAACGAGGCGGATCTGGCGGCCGGGCGCGAAGCCGGGCTGAGCGCGGCCGTGCTGGACCGGCTCGCCCTCGACGAGGGCCGAGTGGCCGGCATCGCCGGCGCGCTGCGCGAGATGGCCGCGCTGCCCGACCCGGTCGGCGAGGTGGTCCGCGGGTCCACGCTGCCCAACGGACTGGAACTGCGCCAGATCCGGGTCCCGTTCGGAGTGGTCGGCATCATCTACGAGGCACGGCCCAATGTGACGGTGGACGCCGCCGGGATCTGCCTCAAGTCCGGTAACGCGGCGCTGCTGCGCGGGTCGTCGTCGGCCGCGCACTCCAACGCCGCGCTGGTAGCGGTCCTGCGCGACGCGATCGCCGAGAGCGGTCTGCCGGCCGACGCGGTGCAACTGCTCGACGCCAGCTCCCGCGACTCGGTCAAGGAGCTGATGCGCGCCCGAGGGCTCGTCGACGTGCTCATCCCGCGCGGTGGCGCGTCGCTGATCCGCACCGTGGTCGAGGAGTCGACCGTGCCGGTGATCGAGACCGGGGTGGGCAACTGCCACGTCTACGTCGACGCCGCCGCCGACCTGGCCAAAGCCGTCGCGGTGACGTTGAACGCCAAGACCCAACGGCTGTCCACCTGCAACACCGCCGAGTCACTGCTGGTGCACGCCGACGTGGCCGACGCGTTCCTGCCGCCGATGCTGGCCGCCTTCGCCGAGGCCGGGGTGACCGTGCACGGCTCGCCCGAGGTGGCCGCCCACTCCGCCGCCGTGGTTCCGGCCAGCGAGGAGGACTACGCGACGGAGTACCTGTCCGCCGACATCTCGGTGGCGGTGGTCGACTCGCTGGACGCGGCGGTCGCGCACATCCGTCGCTTCGGCACCGGACACACCGAGGCGATCATCACCGACTCGACGACGGCGGCCCGCGAGTTCGTCGCCCGGGTGGACGCGGCGGCGGTGATGGTGAACGCGTCGACCCGGTTCACCGACGGGGGCGAGTTCGGCTTCGGCGCGGAGATCGGCATCTCGACGCAGAAGCTGCACGCCCGCGGCCCGATGGGCCTGCCCGAGTTGACCAGCACCAAGTACGTCGTCACCGGCGACGGTCACGTGCGCTAGGGCGGGTGTCAAAGTCCTCGGTCGAGCCGAGGCGGAGTCCAGGCGGCGGTCCGGCAAGGCGGAGATGGGTTCGGATACCGGTGTTGTATCCGGGCCCATTTCCAACGCCGCCGGCCGTCGTCTGGGCCCGCCGCAGGCCGGCCAGGGGCTTTGACACCCGCCCTATGGGCCCGGTCGGCAGGCCCTGATCGCGGACAGCGTGGAGTGCACGTCGAACTGGTGGCCGTCGTCGCTCTCCCACCCACCGTCGCTGCGCTGTGTCTCGGCGAGCCGCCGCAGGGCACGCGTCATGACCCAGTCGTGCGAGTCGATGCCGACCCGGCGCAGCGTGGCCGCCAGCCACGCCACGTCCCCCGCCGACATCGTCGCCATCCGTTCGGCGAGCACCACCTGGATCCGCGCCGACTCCTGGAACATGTCCTGACGGTGCAGTACGGCCGCGCTCAGCCAGCCGGCGGCGAGGAACGACGGCCAGCTCCCGTCCGGGCGCAGCCGCGCGACGATCGACTGGGCCGCGGCCTGCACCACACCGGCGTACGCCCCACCGACCCGGTGATCGAGCGGACCCGAGGCGCGGGCGTCCAGACCGGCGACGGTGAGCCAGAAGCCGGCGTTGGCGGTGAGGAAGAGTTTGGCCTCGGGGTCGCCGGGCCGGGCCCACTCGGGCGCCGAGCCGGCCAGCGAGAGGTCCTCGTCCCAGCCGCCGTCGGCCTGCTGCCGGGACGCCAACCAGTCCAGTGCCCGGCGAGCGGCGGGACGACCCAGCGCGCCGAGGTCGTCCAGCTCGACGAGCCGGAAGCAGGTGGCGTCGACCGAGGCGACCTCACCGCCCCAGGTCGCCGGCCAGCCACCGTCGGGCGACTGGCCGACCTCGGCCGCGTCCAACAGCTCGGGCGGTGCCGGGGTGCCGTTGCGCAGCCAGGAGAGACGGGCGCGTTCCACCGCATCCCCGTGTGCCACGACGAACCCGATCGCCGCCTCCAAGTCGACCACGGCGGAGACGCTACCTGCGCAGACGCGATCCCGCTTCGGGGAATCGGCCAGCCGGAAATGGCTGCGTCGCTCTGCGGGCCGGCCTGGTCGGAGCCATCTGCGTCGATTGACGGGACGGGTCGGAGCCGGGACGACGGGGTCGCCCCGGCTCCGCCGATCAGTACGCCGGCAGCGACGGGTCGATCTGCTTGATCCAGGAGAGCACGCCGCCCTGCACGTGGACGGCGTCCTTGAATCCGGCCGCCTTGAGCGCGGCAAGCGCCTCGGCGGAGCGGACACCGGACTTGCAGTGCAGCACGATCTGCCGGTCCTGCGGCAGCTTCGCGAGAGCCTCGCCGGAGATAATGTCGCCCTTGGGGATCAGGGTGGCGCCGGGGATCCGCACGATCTCGTACTCGGCCGGCTCCCGCACGTCGACGAGGAAGATGTCCTTGCCGGCGTCCTGCCACTCCTTGAGCTCCAGGGCGGTGATTGTCGAGTCGAGCGTCGCCTCCTGGGCCTCGACCGAGACCGCGCCGCAGAAGTCCTCGTAGTCCTCGAGCAGGTCGGTGACGCTCGGGTTCTCGCCGCAGAGCACGCAGTTCGGGTCCTTCCGGACCTTGATCTTGCGGTACTCCATCTCCAGGGCGTCGTAGACCATCAGCCGGCCGACCAGGGGCTCGCCGATGCCGGTGAGCAGCTTGATCGCCTCGTTCACCTGGATCGACCCGATCGACGCGCAGAGCACGCCGAGCACGCCGCCCTCGGCGCAGGAGGGAACCATGCCGGGCGGCGGCGGCTCCGGGTAGAGGCACCGGTAGCAGGGGCCGTGCTCGGCCCAGAACACCGACGCCTGACCGTCGAAGCGGTAGATCGAACCCCAGACGTACGGCTTGCCGAGGAGCACCGCTGCGTCGTTGACCATGTAGCGGGTGGCGAAGTTGTCGGTGCCGTCGACGATCAGGTCGTACTGGGCGAAGATCTCGCGGACGTTCTCCCGGTCCAACGCGGTGTTGTGGATCTCCACGTTGACCAGCGGGTTGATCTCGCGGATCGACGCGGCGGCGGACTCGGCCTTCGAGCGGCCGACATCGGACACGCCGTGGATGACCTGGCGCTGGAGGTTGGACTCGTCGACGGTGTCGAAGTCGATGATGCCGAGCGTGCCGACCCCGGCAGCGGCCAGGTACAGCAGGGCCGGCGAGCCGAGGCCACCGGCGCCGACACAGAGCACCCGGGCGTTCTTCAGCCGCTTCTGACCGGCCACCCCGACGTCCGGGATGATCAGGTGGCGTGAGTAGCGGCGGATCTCGTCAACTGTCAGCTCGGCGGCGGGCTCGACGAGCGGGGGCAACGACACGGTGGACTCCCCGGGATCGGCGGTGTGAACCGCGCCATTGTTGCTCGCCGGGGCCCCGCTCGGCCATGAGGGAGGACACGTGGTCCGCGATGCGGGAGCGGGAATATCTCAGGGAACGAGGTCGCCCGCGTAACGACGGCCATCGAGATAGGGCCAGGCGTTGGCCACACAGCCGCGCAACCCGTACGTCTGCTGCTGCATCACCGGGGCGAGTTCCCCCGTGCCGGGGCACGCCTCGTGCTCGTGGCCGAACTCGTGGCCGACCTCGTGGTTGATGACGTAGGTGCGGTACGTCTCCAGCGGCGCGCCGTAGTCGGGCACCGCCTCCTGCCAGCGGGCCAGGTTGATGATGACCCGGCCGGGCAGCCGGCAGGAGGTGTAGCGCTCGGTGGTCAGCCCACCCTCGGCGCACATCCGCTCCGACGTGACCGGGGTGGCGAGGTAGATGGTGAAGTCGGCGGCCCGGACGTCGGCCACCCGTTGCACGCGCAGTTCGCCCGAGGCGATCCAGCTCCGCGGGTCGGCCAGCACCTCGTCCACCCGCTGGGCGAACGCGTCGGCGTCCTGCCCGCTGTCGCGCTCGACCACGACGCGGTACCGCCGCAACGGCCCGTCCTCGCCGTGCACGGCGGTACCGGAGTCGGCGGCGGTGAACCGCCCCGCGCCGACCGACGGGTAGCCGCTGGGCGCCGGGTGTGCCTCCCCACCGCCCACGCCCATGCCGCCCTGGGTGGGGGTGGGGGGCGCGTCGGCCGGTGGTTCGGCACTGCGTGCCACGGTCACGCCGACGGCCGCGGCGACGACGAGCACGCCGAGCAGGACACTCCGGCGACGGCGACGGCGCATCCGCACGAGCGTGGGACGCGTGCCCTCGTACGCCGACCCCTCGGGCGGGTCGGACGACTCGGGCGGGCCGTAAGGGGACGACGGCGTCATGACGTCCAGCCTGCCAGATTATTCGGGCAATTCTCCGCTTTTGCCTTTTATCGCCGCAATACGTCTTTCCGGCTGTCTCAGAGCGCCGGCCCCGCGTAACGCCGGCCGTCGACGTACGGCCACGGGTTGACCCGGCACCCGTTGAGGAAGAGCGTCTGCTGCATCATCACCGGCGCCGGCCGCCCCGCCCCCGGGCAGCGCTCGTGGTGGTGCCCCAACTGGTGACCGACCTCGTGGTTGACCACGTACGTCCGGTAGACCGACAGCGGCACGCGCGCCGAGACGTAGTGCGGCACCGACAACCGCCACCGGTCCAGGTTGATGATCACCTGACCGGGCGCGCGGCAGGAGGTGTACGGCCGCCCGTCGACCCGGATGTCCACGCCACCCTCGGCGCACATCCGGCCCGCCGTACGGGCGGTCGCCAGATAGACGGTGAAGTCGCGGGGAGCATCCCCCGGCACCTGTTGCAACCGCAGTCGGCCGCTGTCGACCCAGCTACCCGGCCCGGTGAGCGCCACCTGGACGAACTGGGCGAACGCGGCAGCGTCCTCGTTGCTGCCCGACTCGACAGCCACCCGGTAGCGACGCAGCTCGCCCGCACGGCCCAGGACCGGGCCGGAGCGGTCGTCGTGGCTGAACCGGCCCGTTCCCGCGCTCGGGACCGCACCGGGCATCCGCAGCATCGGGCTCGGCGACGCCGCCACCGTGGCGCCCGGCGACGCTGCCGCCGACGGCGGCAGGCCCGCCAACAGCGGCGGCGGACCGGCCTCCTCGGTGGCCAACCGGTCGGGCGGCTCGCCCTGACCCTCGGCGATCACGGTCACCGCCGCGCCGACCGCCAGCCCCACCGCCACCAGTTGGGCGATCAGTGCGAAGCGTCGGTGGCGGCTTGCAGACCTGAACATCCCGGTCAGCCTGCCAGATCGGACGGCCGAACGGTCTCCCCCTTTTCGGTGAGCAGGCCGAGCACCGCACGGGCGACCAGCCGGGGAACCTCCAGCTGCGCCACGTGGCCGACACCGTCGAGCATGAGCAGGCGGCTGTCCGGGATGACCCGGGCGGTCTGCGGCGCGACCCGCACGTCGACCAGCCGGTCCTGCCGACCTCCGACCACCAGCGTCGGTGCGCGGACCGCGCTGGCGAGTCGCCACAGCGAACCCGCCCCCGGCAGGTACGCCCGCAGGAAGCTGGAGACCAGGCCCCGGAACGTCCGGACGTACGCGGCCGCGTAGTGCTCCGCCTCGTACCGCACCCGGATCTCCTCCAACGCCTCCTCCCGCCGCTGCGCACAGATGCGGCTCAGATCGGCGACGCACGCCTCGAGCACCTGCTCGGCCATCACCTCCGGAGCAAGCTGGGTGAGCCGCCGGGCGACCAGTCGCTCACCCCCCGGAATGGCCAGGACCGGCAGCATCCTGCCCTGCAACGACCGCCGGAAGTCCAGGAACGGCAGCGCCGGGGAGATCAGGGTGAGGGTGCGGACCAGGTCCGGCCGCAGCGCCGCCACCTGGACCGAGACCGCGCCGCCCAGCGAGTTGCCGAGCAGGTGGACCGGTCCCCGACTGGAGTGCTCGATCCACCTGATGACCAGGTCCGTGAAGGCCGGAATCGTGTACCGCCGGCCCGGCTCGCTGCGACCGAACCCGGGCAGGTCGATGGCCTGGCCGTCCAACCGGTCGGCGAGCAGTCCGGCCAGGTCGGTCCAGTTCTGCGACGAACCACCGAGCCCGTGCACGAACAGCGCCGGCTCGGCGTCCACGGTCGTCCCCGGGGTGTCCCGCACGTACGTGACAGTGCCGTCGAGGTCGACCTCCCGGCCCGGCCACGGCGGCGGCACACCGGCATCGCGAAGGAGATGGTCCGGCCAGAGGGCGGCGCGCTTCATGCCCCCAGTCTGCCTCGCACCACTCAGGACAGCAGCGCCTCCAACCGACGGTTGACCGCCGCCAGCGTGGCCCGGACCACCGCCTGCCGCGGATCGCCGGCCACCAGGGCCGAGCCGGCGAGCTGCTCGACCCAGCCGTCGCAGACCAGGAGCACCACCACGGTCGCCACCTCACAGTTGCCGAACGGCACCACCGCCGCGTGCTCCACGAAGCAGCGACCACGCTCGGCGTTCTCGCCCCCGCGCAGCAACTCGTCGACGGCGGCGGCCGCAGCCACCGCGCACAGACGCAGCACGTAACCGTCCACCGCCGGCCCGGTCGCGTACCCGGCGGCGTTGTCGTCGCCGGCCAGCAGCCGCACCTCCACGTTGGCGTCCAGGCCGAAGGTGCTGACCTGCACGTGGTCGATGACCACGCGCGGCCCCGGCGCGCCGCCGGTGTCCAGAGGTCGGGAGGGCGCCGACTCCGTCGTGGTCACCTGACCACCGGAGTACGACGTACCGACCGTCGCCGGGCTGCCGGTGGCTCCACCAGCGGGTACGCCTGAGACCGAACCGGGCTCCTCGACCGTGGCACGGCCCCGGTGCGGCGCGGTCGTACGCCGGGGACGCGCGACCTCCGAGCCGGTCCACCGCTCGGCGCCCGCCGGTGCGGCCGCCGCCGAGCCCCCACTCGACCGGCCGATCGTGGGCGCCTCGGCGGCGCGCGAGTCCGCGCCGGTGTTGCGTGGTTCGGCGGGTCGGGCCTCGGCGGATCGCGCATTGGCGGATTTCGCGCCGGCCGGTCGGGGCTCGGCGGGTCGCGGGTCGCCGGCGCGGCGGCGGACCGGCGGCGGTCCCGGCGTGGTGGGCAGGCCGGGCACGTTCTGCGGGGCGGCGGCGAGGCCCATCCGTTCCTGGAGCAGCCGGGCGACCTGTCGACTCACCTCGGCCGGGTCCGCGCCGTCGGCCAGGTCCAGTCGGAGGCTGTGCGCACCCGCCGGGGTACGACGCAGCGCCGCGTCACGGACGCCGGCCACCTCCCGGACGGCGTCCAGGATGGCGTTGACGTCGAATCCCTCGGGACGCTCCCGCAACGGAGCAGGCTCGTCGTCGCGGCGCAGGTGGGTGGCGATGCGAGCGAGCTCGGGAGTTTCGGCGGGTGGCTCCACGGCTGGCGGCTCCGGCACAACGGGCACGTCCGGTTCCGCGGGGACGCGCTGCGGCAGCACCGCCGGTGTGTCGGGCCGTCGACCGCCGGCGGCGGGCTCGGCCGGCGACGCCGGGTCGGGGGCGGATCGACGAGCGGCATAGGGAGAGGCGGACGCGGGTGACGGTCGGTCGGGGCGGCCGGGACCGCCGGTGGCGAAGGCCGGACCGGCCGACTGCGGTGGGGCGCCGGCGGCGGAGGGGCCGGCTGCCGTCGGGGCGGTGCGGGCGGGACCGACGGTCGAAGGGTCGGGCGGCTCGGGGGTGGCCGGCCGGAGCCGGAACGGCCCGGTTGGTCGGACCGGGCCGGTCGAGTCGCCGGCGTCGCTCGCGCGGGCAGGGCTCGCCGGTCGGGTAGCCGGCCAGGACGGACGATCGGACGGAGCGGCTGCCGGGATGCGCCCCTCGGACCAGTCGGGTCGCTCGGTCGCCGCGTTCACCACCGGCGATGGCGAGCCCCCGGCCCAGGAGGGCCGCTCGGCCGCCGGACGCACCGGCACCGCCGGTGGCGGCGTGACCTGCGGCGGCGCATCCGCCACCGTCGCCGGTGGGCCGGCGGGCGCGGGCGGCGGATCGACCGGCGCTGGCGGATCGACCGGGCCGGCCCAGGACGGACGCGGACTCGCAGGCGTGCCACCGGAGGCCGGATCGCCGGCCCAGGACGGGCGCGACGGCGGGAAGCTGGTCGGCGCGGGGTCCGACTCGCCGGCCCAGGAGGGGCGGGGCGGCGGGAGGGCCGATGCCGGACCGGCCCAGGACGGACGCTCCGCGGCAGGCGGACCACTGGTCGGCACGGAACCACCGGCCCAGGACGGACGCTCGGGAGCCGGCGGCTCGGCACGCAGCGGCACGGGTGGGCCGCTGGTCGGAGCGGGGTCCGCGCCACCCGTGCGGGGTGACGGGTCGGTCGGCACGCTGGTCGAGGCCGGCGCGGCCCACGACGGGCGGTCCGCCGGAAGCGCAGCGGCCGGCTCGGGCGTCGACCCGCCGGCCCAGGAGGGCCGCTCGGGCGGCTCGGGCCGGGAGGCTGCCGGCGGCACGCTGATCGGGGTCGGGACCGGACGCTCGCCGGCCCAGGACGGGCGCGTGGACCGGTCGCGATCGGGGGCCGCTTCGGCGTCGGGGGCGACGTCGTACGGGCGCGGTGGCTCGGCGTCGTACGGGCGGGTCGGCTCGGCGGCCAACGGCTCGTACGGGCGGGTCGGCTCGGCACGCACCGGCTCGTACGGCACGCTCGGCTCGGCTACCCAACCCGGCGCGGACTCGTCCCGCGTCGGCCGGTCGGCCGGCTCGCCGTCCTGGCGGGACCAGGGTGGCGCCCACCCGCTGCCCCAGCTCGGGCGGTTCCAGCTGGGCCCGGACCAGTCCGGCTCGATGGAGGAGGACTCGCCGGCGCGGCGCCCGTCCCCGACGGGGCGCTCCGGCTCGGGGTCGTCGCCGCGCCCCGACTCGGCCGAGGCCTCCGGCGCGAGGTCTTCCGGCCGGGCGCGTGACGCGGCCGGCGGGTCGTCGACGGTCGACCGGTCGCCGGTGGGCGCGCGGAGACCGGGTGGCACCTCGAAGCCCGAGGCGGCCGTGCCGACGGGCGGCACCTGGATGGGTGCCGTGCCGGGCACACCGGGCTCTGACCAGCGGGCGCCGTGCGGTGCGGCGGGGTCGGCGGTCAGGTGCCGGGCCCGGCCGGTGTCGGCCTCCCCCGCCCCCTGCTCCGTGGGCGGCGCGGGGCGCTGGGCGGGCACCGCGAGGCGGCCGGCACCCAGGTCGGGCCGGTCTTCGACGGTCCGCCCAGGCGGCGCGCTCACCGGCGTCTGGCGACCGGACGACGACCCGACGCCGAGCACCTCGGCGTCCTCGTGGTGGACCCCGTTGACCTCGCCGTCGCCGTCGACCTCGGCATGGTGGACGCCGTTGGTGTGGTTGCCGTTGACCCTGGCCTGCCGCTCGGAGTCCCCGTTGACTCCGGGTAGCGGGGCCGGCAGGTCACCGTGCCTCGTGGAGGTGGTGCGCCAGCCGGACGCGGGGTCGGGCTGCCATCGTGGCGCCTGCTCCCCGGCCGTTTCGCGCTCGCCGGACGGGGACCACCCGCCCGTCGAGGGCGCCCACCCGCCGCCGGAACGGCCCGGGTCGTCGTGCTGACCCGCTCCGTCACCGTGCTCTCCCGGGGTGGCGGCTCCGGGTTGCCCTGTTTCACTCACCGCGCGCTCCTTGGTCGCCCTCGCTGAGGCTACCGTGTGGGGAGAGTGGCGATAAGTTACAGCGGCGGGCCAATTCCACGACGCGGTCGGGGGCCGCCCCGTCTGGGGGGAAAATGCCGGCTCGTACGGAGAACTCGGAGGAGCCCATGACCGCTGTGGGGAACGGCGCACAGACCGCAGGCAGGCCCACGCGCCTGCCCCGCTCCGCGCGTCGTAAGCAGCTGCTCGCGGCGGCGCAGGAGGTGTTCGTCGCGCAGGGCTACCACGCTGCGGCGATGGACGACATCGCCGAGCGGGCCGGGGTCTCCAAGCCGGTGCTCTACCAACACTTCCCCGGCAAGATGGACCTCTACCTGGCCCTGCTGGACACGCACTGTGACGCAATCGTCGCTCAGGTGCGCGAGGCGATGCGCGGCACCAGTGACAACAAGGAGCGGGTCGGCGCGTCGGTGCGCGCGTACTTCGACTTCGTCGATCACGAGAGCGAGGCGTTCCGCCTCGTCTTCGAGTCGGACCTGCGCAACGACCCGGCGGTACGGCAGCGGGTCGAGCGGGTCGAGCAGGGCTGCATCGCGGCGATCACCGACACCATCATTTCCGACACCGGCGTGAGCCGGTCGCACGCCGAACTGCTCGCCTCCGGGCTGGTCGGCGCGGCGGAGACGGCCGCGCAGTTCTGGCTCGCCGGCGGCCGGCAGGTGCCGAAGGCCGAGGCCGAGGCGCTGGTCGCGGCGCTGTCGTGGCGGGGCATCGCGAGCTTCCCGCTGCAAGGTGAGTCAGCCTGACCGCCGCCCCCGTGATCGGATAGCCTTCGCAGGGCGGTAATCGCCCAGTTGAGGAGGCACAGTGGAGGTCAAGATCGGCGTGCAGTACGCGCCGCGCGAGCTGGTTCTGGACAGCGCGCAGTCGCCGGCCGAGATCGAGCAGATCGTGACCGACGCCTTCGCCGGTAACGGCGGCACGCTCTCCCTGACCGACGAGAAGGGCCGGCGGGTCATCGTTCCGGTCGAGAAGGTCGCCTACGTCGAGATCGCCGAGGCGTCCCCCCGAGCGGTCGGTTTCACCGTCCGCTGACCGGT
This sequence comes from Micromonospora sp. NPDC005172, assembly GCF_040608555.1. Classification (NCBI taxonomy): domain Bacteria; kingdom Bacillati; phylum Actinomycetota; class Actinomycetes; order Micromonosporales; family Micromonosporaceae; genus Micromonospora; species Micromonospora sp. NPDC005172. Next base: position 11,961 of record NZ_JBEXIL010000041.1, on the reverse strand, counting down.
CCGGCCGTCGCGGCAGGTCGGCGTCCGGCCACCTGCCGCGGGCCGGCACCGCGGAGCGCGCCCCAGGGGCGGCGCGCAGTTGTTCGGCCCGAGAGCTGCCATTCGTGCGGTGTGCCGGGTGAAGACTCCGCGACGATATGTGAGGCAGCTCACATTCACTTGCCCCGCGTGGCGGCTGGCCGACCGGGAATCGGGACGTGCGCTTGCCTGTTCGGGTAGCATAGAGCAGTTGCCGCGGGCGCCGATCTGATCGACGTTCAGCCTGCGGTGCGCGTGCGGCCCGGTCCGGCTCGGCAGTCTGCCCCCGACCGTGTGGCCCGCGTCATACCGACCGCGCCCTGAGGACATGACGGGGCGCACCCACGAGAGGGCACCCCCACATCCACATGAGCGAGCTGACTCAAGATCTGATGGACGGCCAGGAACTGGCCCCCACTGCCCCGGTCCGACCGGAGGCACCCACCTTCGCCGCGCTCGGCGCCCGCGAGGAGACCGTCGAGGCCCTGGCCGCGGCCGGCATCACCCGCGCGTTCGCCATCCAGGAGTACGCGATCCCGATCGCGCTGCGCGGCGTCGACCTCATCGGCCAGGCGCCCACCGGCACCGGCAAGACCCTCGGCTTCGGCGTACCGCTGCTGGACCGGGTCTTCGCGCCGGGCGAGGGCAGCGACGGCGTCCCCCAGGCGCTGGTCGTCGTCCCCACCCGTGAGCTGGGCATCCAGGTCGCCAAGGACCTGGCCGCCGCCGGCCGGACGCGCGGCGTCCGCGTGCTGCCGATCTACGGCGGCGTGGCGTACGAGCCGCAGATCGACGCGCTGCGCAAGGGCGTCGAGATCCTGGTCGGCACTCCCGGCCGACTGATGGACCTCCAGAAGCAGAAGCACCTGCGCCTCGACCGGGTGCATGCGCTCGTCCTCGACGAGGCCGACCGCATGCTCGACCTGGGCTTCCTCGACGACGTCGAGAAGATCCTGGCGATGCTTCCGGAGGACCGGCAGACGATGCTGTTCTCGGCGACCATGCCGGACCCGATCGTCACCCTGTCCCGGCGCTTCCTGCGCCAGCCGATGACGATCCACGCCGGGCACAGCGCCGAGACCGGACCGTCGCCGCAGACCCAGCAGCTGGTCTACCGCACCCACTCGATGAACAAGGTCGAGGTGGTGGCGCGCATCCTCCAGGCCGAGGGGCGTGGGCTGACCATGATCTTCACCCGCACCAAGCGGGCCGCCGACCGGGTCGCCGAGGATCTCGACTTCCGCGGGTTCGCGGTCGCCGCGGTGCACGGTGACCTCGGCCAGGGCGCCCGGGAGCGGGCCCTGCGGGCCTTCCGCGCCGGCAAGATCGACATCCTGGTCGCCACCGACGTCGCGGCCCGAGGGCTGGACGTCACCGGCGTCACCCACGTGATCAACTACGACTGCCCGGAAGACCAGGACACCTACACCCACCGCATCGGTCGTACCGGTCGGGCCGGGGCGACCGGCGTCGCGGTGACCTTCGTCGACTGGGACGACATGCCGCGCTGGCGGATCATCGACAAGACCCTCGGTCTGGAGATGCCCGAGCCGCCGGAGACGTACCACACCTCTCCGCACCTCTACACCGACCTGCACATCTCGACCGAGGTCAGCGGCACGCTGCCCACCGCCGAGCGGACGCGCGCCGGGTTGTCCGCCGAGATCGAGGAAGACCTGGGCGGCACGACGCGCTCCCGCCGCGGTGACGGCGGTGGCCGGGGCTCCCGACGCGGTGAGAGTCATGGCGAGGGCAGGGGCGAGCGCCGTGGTCGAGGCGACGGTCGCCGGGACCGCAGCGACGCCGGCACGCCGGCCGTCGAGGCACCCGCGGACACTGCGGACACCGCGGACACCGCCGGCGACGAGGCCACCCGCACCCCGCGCCGCCGGCGTCGCCGCCGGGCCGGGGAGACGGTGACCGGTGAGCCGACCGCTGTGATCACCGCCGACGCAGCGCCGGCCGAGTCCGCCGACGCGACCGAGGGCGAGGCGTCGAAGCCGCGCCGCCGCCGTCGCCGTCGTGGTGGCGGTTCCGATGCGGGTACGCCGGCCGAGGCGACCGCGGACTGACGCAACGAGACCCATCCGGCATCCCCCGCACCGCGTGAGCGCGGTACGGGGGATGTCGCCTTCTTCCCACCCCACCTGCCGAAGATGGAACGATGCCGCAACCACTGGACGCTGCCCTGACCGAGGTTCGGGCGCTGCTGCGCGACCCCGCGCTGACCCGGGCGGTCGCCGCCGGACGCCGTCGCGGTCGTCGCCCCACAGTCGAGCGGGCCGAGCTGCGGCCGGTGACGCTGAAGGCCGGGCCCCGACTTCAGGTCACCACCTCCGACGGCGTACGCCCGTACACCCGCAATGTCGCTCCCGGCCCCGAAGCCGACGCGGCGGTCGACGAACTGCTGGCCGAGCCCTTCGGCAACTGGCACGTGGAGACGACCGACGAGACCCTCCAGCTACGGGTGACCAAGTCCGGCGAGGCGCAGGTGCACCGGGCGGCGACGGCGCGACCGGCGGCGAAGCCCGGTGGAAACGACCGGGCCAAGGAGTACCTGCTCGATCCCGGCGACCCGATCTTCGCCGAGATCGGTGGCTCGGCGGCCAAACGGCGGCAGGTCGACGCGTTCCTGCGCGCCCTGGCGGCGACCCTGCCCGACGATCTGACCGGCCCGCTGCGGGTGGTCGACCTGGGCTGCGGCAACGCCTACCTGACCTTCGCCGCCTACCGTTACCTGGCGAGCCGGGGGCTCGATGTCGAGCTGGTCGGCGTGGACGTCCGCGAGGACCAGCGCCGCCGCAACACCGAACTGGCGCAGCGACTGGGCTGGGCCGACAAGGTCAGCTTCGTCGCCGGCACGATCGCCGAGGCCGTCGTCGACCCGTCCCCGGACCTGGTACTGGCGCTGCACGCCTGCGACACCGCCACCGACGAGGCGCTGGCGCGCGCGGTGCGCTGGCAGGCCCGCTGGGTGCTCGCGGCACCGTGCTGTCACCACGACCTCGCCAAGCAGCTACGCGCCGCGCCCACCCCGGGGCCGTACGAGCTGTTGACGCGGCAGGGCATCCTGCGGGAGCGCTTCGCCGACGTGCTCACCGACGCGCTGCGCGCCGGGTTGCTGCGGGCGCACGGGTACCGGACCGAGGTGGTGGAGTTCGTCGACTCCCAGCACACGCCCCGCAACCTGCTGATCCGCGCCCGCCGCACCGACGCCGTCGACCCACGGCAGGCGGACTACCGCGAGCTTGTCGACCAGTGGCAGGTCACGCCCCGGCTGGAGGTCCTGCTGGCCGCCGACGAGCAGCCCGCCGGCCGTTCGTAGCGCTGGCGCCAGCGGGCTGCCCGCCGGCCGGTCGTAGCGGCTAGCGCCGGCGGTCGGTGTTGCCGCCCCGGTCCCGGCTGCCGGAACGGTCGAAGACCGACACCCGGTCCCCGATGTGCCGCGTCGCGCGGTCGTCGTCGATCGGGCTGCTCGGGAAGGGCACCACCTTGCCCGAGCTCTCGGCGTTACCGGCAGCCGTGAACGCGTTCCAGGAGATGTCGACGAGCAGCTTCTTCGTCTCGGCGTGCCGGACGGCAGCGTTGTGCTGCAACGCCATCCGCGCACCCAGGACCACGGCGACCAGCGTGGTGGTGATCGCGCCGGTGGCGGCCAGCACCTGGGCGCCGGTCGCCGCATCGGTGCGGAGCACCAGGACCAGCAGCCAGATCCAGAACCCGGCGGCGAAGACGCCGGCCTTGACGACGAAGAAGAGGCTCACCGCACCAGGCTGGTACGGCTGCGGACGGCGCGATTCGGCCATGGTGCTCCTCGGCGGTGGTCCGGGCGAACGCGGCAGGCGCGCGTGCGCCGTGCCGGGACGGGCACCGAGCTTAGTGGAAGAACGATGATGATCGCTCGGTACCGGTCCGAATACTGCCCGAGGTGGAGTCTCATCCGTGGGACAGTTTGTGCGGTCAGTCAGTGGTTTCCGATCCTCGGCGTACTACGCTCGGAGGCGCATCTTCCCAGTGCTCGGCCGGGAGGGAAAGACATACCGGAATGGGTTCCGCAGACGTAACACCGCAGATGGCGTTCGCCCGCTTCGTCCGGCGGGCCATCGACGACGCCCGCGAAGACCGCGGGTGGACCGTGACCGATCTCGCCGCACACACGGGCGTGGGCCGCTCCACCGTGTTCCGTTGGCTCGCCGGTGACTGGCAGGACTATCCGGAACTGGCCAAGGTACGCGGCTTCTGCGCCGCGCTGGACCTGCCGGTGGCGGCCGCGTTCCGGGCGCTCGGGCTGCCCGACGCCGGCCCGACGCCCCGACGGCGCAGTGACGACGGCCCGGTCGACGCCGACGTCCGCGCCATCCTGGACCGCCTGGCCGACCCCGCCGTGCCCGCCGAGGAGAAGCACCACATCCGCGACCTCCTCCGCTACCTGGCCCGCCGCCCCACCCGCCGAGCCAGCTAACCCCCCCACCCCCACCCCACCCCAACCCCAACCACGTGTTGATCATGAAGTTATTGCCGCGACACGCCGACGCGAGCGGCAACAACTTCATGATCAACGCAGTGGGGGGTGGGGGTGGGGGCTTACGGGATGGTCAGGGTCAGTTCGGCGGTGTGGACGTTGGCGGCCACCTGGAAGTCCAGGTAGAGGCGGTAGCGGCCGGGGCCGGGGATCGTCAACCAGAACTTGACCTGGCCGTCGACCAACTCCGGCTCGGGGTGCACGTGCAGGTAGCCGAGGTCGCCCTCGCGCAGCGCCACCAGGTGCCCGTACGCGCCCAGGTAGCGCTCCAGCACCGCGCCACCGGTCGGTCCGTCGATCCGGAAGGTCAGCGGCACCGTCACCCCTGCCTGCGGGCTGCCCTGGTAGCCGACCGTGAACCCGTCCACCGTCGTCGAGATCGCCGGCGCGGGCAGTGGACGCGGCTGGTACGTACCCGGCACGACCAGGTCCACGCCGAGGGTCACGGCGCTCTGGCCACCGCTGTCGGCGACCGCCGTGAAGTCCGCGTACGCCCGCCAGACACCGGGCTGCGCCAGTGTTACCGGTACCGACCAGGTGCCGTCCGGCGCCATCGTCGGATGCAGGTGCTGATAGCCGGTCAGGTCCCGACGGACCACGATGACGTGCATCGGCTTGTCGTGTACGACGGCGAAGCGGGTGACCGGCCGACGTTGCGCGTCGCGTACCTGGAAGCGGAGCTGCCCGGGGCGGCCGGCCGGGAACTCGGTGGCCAGCGGCACGAGCGTGTACCCGCCGGAGCTGACGGACAGACCGCCGGGCTCGGTGGCCGCACCCTGGTCGGTGCCCGCGACGGACCCGTGGTCGTGGGCTGCCGTGCCCGCCGGATGTGTGTGGTCGGGGGTCAGCGCCGTACCGCCGGTGGTGCCGCCACCGACGTTGGTGCCGCCGTTCAGGCGACCGAGGCCGAAGCCGAGCAGGACGGCGAGCACCAGCCCGCCCACCACCAGCGCCAACCGGACCGTGCTCCGGTCCGGCCCACCGGCGACACCACGGTCCGGGACCTCGGCCTGGCCCGGGACGGCCGCCTGGTCCGACGCGACGGCATCCAGCTCGGGCACGGCCGCGCCCACCCTGCTTGACGCGACGGCGCTCCCGGCCGGCATGGCCGCGCCCGCGCCCGACGCGACGGCGCTCCCGCCCGGCATGGCCGCGCCCGGCGCGTCGGCGCTCCCGCCTGACACGGCCGCGCCCGGCGCGACGGCGCTTCCGGTCGCGCCAGCCTGGTCAGGCACCGCCGGCGTCCAGCTCGTAGCCGGCCTCGTCGACCGCCGCCCGCACCGACTCGTCGGGCAGCGGTGCGTCGCTGGTCACCGTGGCGGTGCCGGTGGCCAGGTCGACCTGGACCTGCCGCACGCCGGGCAGCGTCGACAGCTCGTCGGTGACCGCACGCACGCAGTGTGCGCAGGTCATGCCCGTGACGGCGTACGCGCGGGTGACGAGCTGCTGATCGGTCATCCCGCCACCGTACCGCCGCGCCCGGCCGGTTCCGGTCGACGCCGGGACAGGGTGGCGGCCGTCGCACTCTGCCCGCCCCGGGAACTTTCCGCCGCAGCCGTCGCCGGGTGCCCGGCGGTGACAGGTGTGGCTCAGCCGGCCACGGCGAGCGCGAGTGGCAGCACGTCGGGCGCGCCGGCCCGCCGCAGTTCACGGGCCACCATCGTCATCGTCCAACCCGAGTCGACCAGATCGTCGACGAGCAGCACCGGACCATCCAGCGCGGCCAGCGCGTCGGCCAGCTCGGACGGCACGGCGAAGGCCTCGTGCAGCGCGCGTACCCGCTGTGCGCTGTTGCCGCGCGGCCCGCCGGGGCCGCCCGGGCCGGTCGCGGCGACCGCGCCGAGCAGCGGCAGCCGGCCCACGGCGGCGATCCGCTCGGCCAGTGAACCGACCAGCCGGGGGCGACGGCGGGAGGAGACCGCGACCACCGCCACCGGGCGGCGGGGCCACGGGTTGTCGCCGTGCGCCCAGGCCTTCAGCACCTCCACCACCGCGCCGGCCACGTCGTCCGGCACCGGGGCGTCGGGCGCCTCCGGGCCGACCAGATCCCGCAACCGGCCGCCCCACCCCAGGTCGGAGAGGCGGCCGACCGCGCGGCCGGGCAGCGCCTGGTCCGTCGGGGCGATCCGGCCCTTGAGGGGTACGCCCACCGCGTCCAACCCGGTCGGCCAGAGCTTCTTGGGCGCGATCTCCACGCCGGGGCGGCCCAGGAAGGTCTGCGCGGCGGCGAGCGCGGCCGTCGAGACGTCCGCGTCGAACAGTGGGCCGGCACACCTGTCGCACCGACCGCAGTCGGCCGCCCCGGTGTCGTCGAGGCGTTCCCGTAGATATCGCATCCGGCAGTCGCCCGTCGACGCGTACTCCCGCATGGCCTGTTGCTCGACGGTGCGTGCCTCGGCGACGCGGCGCAACCGGGCCTCGTCGTAGACCCAGGGCTCGCCGGTGGCGAGCCAGCCACCCCGCACCCGGCGGACCGCGCCGTCCACGTCGAGAACCTTGAGCATCAGCTCCAGGCGGGCCCGGCGCAGGTCGACGAGGGGTTCGAGGGCCTGGGTGGAGAGCGGTCGGTCGGTGTGCAGGGCGGCCAGCACGGCCCGGACCTGCTGTTCCGGTGGGAACGCCAGCGAGGCGAAGTAGCGCCAGATGGCGGCGTCCTCCGCGCCGGGCAGCAGCAGCACCTCGGCGTGCTCGACGGCGCGGCCGGCGCGGCCGACCTGCTGGTAGTACGCGATCGGCGACGGCGGCGCGCCGAGGTGCACGACGAAGCCCAGGTCGGGCTTGTCGAAGCCCATGCCGAGCGCGCTGGTCGCCACCAGAGCCTTGATCTTGTTGTCGAGCAGGTCCTGCTCGGCGGCCCGCCGGTCGGCGTCGTCGGCCTGGCCGGTGTACGACGCGACCGGGTAGCCCCGGGAGCGCAGGAACTCGGTGGCCTCCCCGGCTGCCGCGACGGTCAGCGTGTAGACGATGCCGGAGCCGGGCAGCTCGTCCAGGTGGTCGGCGAGCCACGCCAGTCGGTGCGCCGGGCTGGGCAGGTCGAGGACGCCGAGCCGCAGCGACTCGCGGTCCAGCGTCCCGCGCAGGACGAGCGCGTCGCCCAACTGCTCGGCGACGTCCTGGGTGACCCGGGCGTTGGCGGTGGCGGTGGTGGCGAGCACGGGCGTGCGCTCGGGCAACTCGGCGAGGAACGTCCGCAGCCGCCGATAGTCCGGCCGGAAGTCGTGCCCCCAGTCCGAGACGCAGTGCGCCTCGTCGACCACCAGCAGACCGGTCGTCGCGGCCAGCTTCGGCAGCACGCCGTCGCGGAAGTCGGGGTTGTTGAGGCGCTCCGGGCTGATCAGCAGGACGTCCACCGCGCCGGCCTGGATCTCGGCGGTGATCTCGTCCCACTCGTCGAGGTTCGCCGAGTTGATCGTGCGCGCACGGATGCCGGCGCGGGCCGCCGCCTCGACCTGGTTGCGCATGAGGGCCAGCAGCGGCGACACGATGACTGTCGGGCCGTGCCCGCCGCCGTCGCCCCCTCCGGTCTGCTCGCGGTCACGCAGCAGCGCGGTGGCCACGAAGTAGACCGCCGACTTGCCCCAACCGGTCCGCTGCACGCACAGCACCCGTCGCCGGTCGACGACCAACGCCTCGATGGCCCGCCACTGGTCCTCGCGCAGCCGGGCGTGCTCACCGGCCAGCCGGCGCAGCACCGCCTCGGCCCGCTCCCGTACCGCCGCCCGTTCGTCGCCCATCCGGCATTTCTACCAGCGCCGTACGTCAGAACCCCCGGCAGCGCGGGAGGTTCCCGTCACGATCCCTGCATTCGTGCCTCGTCGGACTGGGACGCCGGCGGAAGAAAGAGCAACAGGTCCCGAAGGGGCTCGGTCGCGCTCGGAGGCAGCAGGCAGCGCGCCGCGAGTTCCTCCATCGAGGCGTACGGGCCGCGCAGCCAGCGGTCCACGACGATCTGCCGGCCCTGCTCGGGTGTCAGGCCGGGCAGGGTGGTGAGCACCTGCTCGGGAACCGCGTTGACGTCGACCAGACCACCGTCGTCGAAGCTGCGGGCCAGGTCGGGCCGGCCAAGTCCCAGCTCGGTCCGGGCCGCCGGGTAGTGGTAGAGCAGGTAGCGGGCGTGCTCGCGCCGGATGCGCCGCTCTTCCTTCGCGCGACCCCGGGCGCTGTCCGGCCGTGCGGTGATCGCCTCCCAGAGCCCACGGCTGAGCAGGACCACATGCACCGCACCGGCGAGCCAGGTGATGACGGCCAGACCGAGGAATGTCACCGCCTCCGGGCCGGGCACCTCGGCGTCCGGATTCTCCATGTCGAGCATGGTCACCTCGACGACGACCAGCACCAGGTAGCCGACACCTGCGACAGCGAGGCGCCAACTCCGCCGCCAGACCGCGTACGCCAGGATCACCAGCCAGGTCAGGCAGCCGAACGAGAGCAGGACGAGCACCGTACCGAGGATCGTGACGGTCCTGCTCGCCCAGTAGGGCGCCTCCCGCCGCGCGGGCTGCACGGCAGTGGCCGGAGGCGGCGGAAGCAGCGGCGGAGGGGCTGAGACGACGGCCGGCGCCGGTTGGGTGGGGATGAGACCCGCGGGTGCGACCATCGGCGTCGCCGGTTCGCGCACTGTGGCCGCCACGGGCGGCGGCGTCGCCGGTTCGGTGGGTTCCGCCATCACGAGCGTCGGGTCGGAGCGCAGGATGCGCCCGTGCAGTTCCTGCAACGCCCCGCCCGGCTCGATGCCGTACTCGTCGCGGAGCAGCTCGCCGAACTCCCGGTAGGCGGCGAGCGCCTCGGCCTGCCGCCCGCTGCGGTAGAGCGCGAGCATGAGCTGGTGTCGCAGCCGTTCCCGGACGGGAAATTCGGCCACCAGCTCGACCAGCTCACCGACCGTCTCGCGGTGCCGTCCGAGGTCCAGCCTCAACTCGGCCCGGGTCTCCAACGCCACGGCCCGCAACTCCACCAACCGCTGCCGGGCCGCCTCGAAGATCGGGCCGGTGAAGCCGGTGAACGGCTCCCCGTGCCAGCGGTCCAGGGCGGTCGCCAACTCACTGAGCGCCTGTTCCGCAAGCCCGGACGCGTGTCGCTGGCGGGCGGCCTGCACACCCCGTTCGAAACGGACCGCGTCCACCGCCTCGGGATCCACCCGCAGCAGGTAACCGGCGTCGGTCAGGCTGAGCACCTGTCCGGGCGTCCGTGGGGACCGGTCCGGTTCCAGCACCCGGCGCAGCCCGGCCACGTACTTCTGCACCACGTTGGGACCGTTCGCGGGCGGCTCCTCCGGCCAGACCGCGTCGACGATCTGCCCGGTGGACACCGGACGGCCGGCAGCGAGCAGGAGTACGGCGAGCACCGCCCGCTGCTTACCGGGACCGAGGTCGATCTCTTGGTCGGCGTACCAGGCCCGCTGAGGACCGAGAATCGCGAAACGCAGTTGGCCTGACATGCGAGTTTCCGCTCCTGACACCCCCGGGACAGCCGGACGGCAGTGCCCGGCAGCCGGACGGCAGCATATCGGCAGCCGAACCGCCGTGCCGGCCGGCAGCATCCTCCTCGGCACAAGCCACGCAGCGAGAAAGAGAAATGCGATGACACAGGCAACGGGCACCGCCGGCACCATCCGACGGACGGTTGGTACGGCCGCCGCCGTGCTGGCCGCGACCACCCTGCTCGCGGGTTGCGGGCCGAAGAGCGAGCCCGCCGCGGCACCGCAGAGCAGCCCGTCCGCGAGCCCGAGCGTCAGTCCGAAGGAGGCGCTCCTCGACGCCGTCCCGGACGGCACGGAGGGGGCGTTCCGGTTCAGCGGCAAGGACGCGTCGAGCACGATCGACGGCCGGATCGACCCGGCGGCTAAGGCGTTCGAACTCAACATGGTCATGCCGCCCGACGAGGGCGTCGTGGTGAAGATGTCGTTCCTGGTGATCGAGGAGCAGAACTGGGTGAAGGCGAAGTTCAGCGGCCGTCCCGGGCTTCCGAAGTTCCCCGACAAGTGGATGAAGCTGGACCGCGCGAAGCTGACCGATGCGACGAGCATCCCGACGTACGACGGCGTGGACCAGGGCAACGCCGGTCCGCTGATCCAGGCGGCCACCTCGGTCGAGCAGAAGAGCCCCGGCCAGTACGTCGGGTTCATCGACGTGAGCGCCGGGGAGGCGGCGAAGGCGCTGGAGGACGGCGAGGCGGCGGCCCTCGGCGAGGCCGGCAAGAAGGTGCCGTTCACGGCCGTGGTCGGTGCGGACAAGCACCTGGCGTCGCTGACGCTGAAGATGCCGGCAGCCGGGAAGGCGAAGGCGTACGACTACGTCGTCAGGTACGCCGACTACGGCAGCGCGCCGAAGATCACCGTGCCGACCGGTGCCGCCACCACGAAGGCCCCGGCAATGGCGTACGACCTGCTGAACGGCTGACCCACGACACAGAGGGCGGCGGCCACACGGGGGGCCGCCGCCCTGTCGTCGTCTGCGGACGCTGGCGTGGTCAGCGACCGAGGACCGAGCCGCCGTTGACGCCGAGGACCTGCCCGGTCACATAGCCGGCGGCCGGGCTGGCGAGGTAACGGATTGCCTCGGCGATCTCATCCGGCAGTCCAGGACGCTTGACGAGGGTCTCCGCGACCCGCTTCGCGTACCCCTCGGGGGTCATCCGGTCGCCGAAGAACTCGGTCTCGGCGACGTAGCCGGGGCTCACCACGTTGACCGTGATCTGCTCCGGGCCGAGCTGCGCCGCCAGGGTGTACGCCCAGCCGTGCAGACCTGCCTTCGCCGCCGCGTACGGGTCAGCGCCGCCCCGCTGGGCGGCGATCGAACTGACTATGATCACCCGACCGCCGGGCCGACGCAGCGCCGGCCGCAGCGCCTCGGTCAACAGCACCGCGGTGAGGACGTTGGCGTCGAGGTTGGCCCGCCAGTACGCGGCGGTCCCGGCCAGCGTCCCGGTGTCCCCGGCCAGGTAGCTCCCGGCGTTGTTGACCACCGCGTCGACCGGCCGGCCGGCGACCGCCGCCACGACCCGCTCGAGCTGCTCCGGATTGGTCAGGTCCGCGGTCACCGGGGTGACCGCGCCCGGCCGTCCACAGTCGACACTGATGCGCTCGGCGGCGGTGGCCACGGCATCCCCGCGCCGCCCGACGACAAGAACGTCGTACCCGTCCCGCGCGAACGCGGAAGCAACCGCCGCCCCGATCCCGGTCGCACCCCCACTGACGACAGCAAGCCGCGAATCCATGTGCATACCCTCCCTCGGCCGAACCCCGCCACAGAACCCCGCCGCAGAACCCCGTCGGAGAACCCCGTCGCAGAACCCCGTCGATCATGAAGTTATCGCCCTCCCGCACGGCGTGTCGGAGCAATAACTTCATGATCGACGGGGTTCTGCGACGGGGTTCTCCGACGGGGTTCTGCGGCGGGGTTCTGTGGCGGGGTTCGGCCGAG
>NZ_JBEXIL010000040.1:0-58576 GCF_040608555.1 Micromonospora sp. NPDC005172 | reverse complement strand
ACGAGCGAGTCCGCCACCATCGACGCGCGCGGCCTGCGGTTCGCGGTGCGGTTGCGACCCGGGGAGCAGTGGGACACCCGCCTGCACGTGCTCATACTGCGGTCTGCGCTACTCTTGAACGTCGCCCCTGTCGCACCGCGCTGACCGTGCGCGACCCGAGAGCGGCGACGGCCGCATTTTCCCTGCTCCAAGCCCCAGGAAGTGACATGCCTCCGAAGAAGAAGCTCGTCAAGACGTTCACGCTTCAGCTGCCGGCGGGCCAGGCCACGCCGGCGCCGCCGGTCGGCCCCGCGCTCGGCCAGCACGGCGTGAACATCATGGAGTTCTGCAAGTCCTACAACGCGCAGACCGAGTCCCAGCGGGGCGACATCGTCCCCGCCGAGATCAGCGTGTACGAGGACCGGTCCTTCACCTTCGTGCTGAAGACCCCGCCCGCCGCCCGGCTGCTGATCAAGGCCGCCGGTGTGCAGAAGGGCTCCGGCGTCCCGCAGGCGGAGAAGGTCGGCTCGGTCAGCCGTGCCCAGCTGCGTGAGATCGCCGAGAAGAAGATGGCCGACCTCAACGCCAACGACCTGGACCAGGCCGAGAAGATCATCGCGGGCACCGCCCGGTCGATGGGCATCACCGTCAACGACTGACGTCGGCTTTCCGCCAACGGACCGATCGTGGGAGGGCACGCGCCGAGCGGCCCGCCAGAGACCACAGGAGTAATCAGCAATGCAGCGCAGCAAGAGCTACCGCAAGGCCGCCGACGTCATCGACCGGTCGAAGCTCTACACCCCCGCCGAGGCCGTGAAGCTGGCCAAGGAGACCACCAACGTCAAGTTCGACGCCACGGTCGAGGTCGCCATGCGCCTCGGCGTCGACCCCCGCAAGGCGGACCAGATGGTCCGCGGCGTGGTCAACCTGCCGCACGGCACCGGTAAGACCGCCCGCGTGATCGTCTTCGCCAGCGGCGCGAAGGCCGAAGAGGCCGCCGCGGCGGGTGCGGACGAGGTGGGCACCGACGAGCTGGTCGCCCGCATCCAGGGTGGTTGGCTCGACTTCGACGCGGCGATCGCCACGCCGGACCAGATGGCCAAGATCGGCCGGATCGCGCGGATCCTGGGCCCGCGCGGTCTCATGCCGAACCCGAAGACCGGCACGGTGACCATGGACGTCACCAAGGCGGTGCAGGACATCAAGGGCGGCAAGATCACCTTCCGGGTGGACAAGCACTCCAACCTGCACCTGATCATCGGCAAGGCCTCCTTCTCGGAGACCCAGCTGGTGGACAACTACGCTGCGGTGCTCGACGAGGTCCTGCGGGCCAAGCCGTCCGCGTCCAAGGGCAAGTACCTGCGCAAGGTCATCCTCACCACCACGATGGGTCCGGGCGTTCCGATCGACCCGAACCTGGTGAAGAACATCCGCGAGGACTCGGCCGACGCCTGAGAGTCGACAGCTCGCTCGTACCGGGGCGCCGCCACGATTGTGGCGGCGCCCCGGCGCGTCCGGGGTGTGGCAAGCTCGACCGCATGCGGCTGGAGAACGTCTGGTTGCGGTACCACCGGCGCGGTCCGTGGGTGCTGCGGGGCGTGGACGTGCGGATCGGCCCGGGTGAGGTCGCGGTCGTCCTCGGCCGCAACGGCGCGGGCAAGTCGACCCTGCTCCAGGTGGCCGCCGGGGTGCTGCGGCCGGGCCGGGGCCGGGTAGCCGACCGGCCGGTCCGGGTGGGCTGGGTGCCGGAGCGCTTCCCGGCCGACCAGCCCTTCACCGTGTCCCGCTATCTGACCGGCATGGCCCGCGCGGCCGGGCTCGGGCCGTCGGCCGCCGACGCGGCGGTGACGACCTGGACGCAGCGGCTCGGGCTGGGCGCGTTCAGTTCGGTGCGGCTTGCCGAGCTGTCCAAGGGCACCGCGCAGAAGGTGGGCCTCGCCCAGGCCATGCTGCGGGCACCGGGCCTGCTGGTGCTCGACGAGCCGTGGGAGGGCCTGGACGCCGCGACCCGCGAGCTGGTCCCCGAACTGATCGACGAGGTGCTCGCCGACGGTGGCACGGTCCTGGTCAGCGACCACCGGGGCGAGACGGTGCGGCTGCCGGCCGCGCGCCGTTGGTCGGTGGCCGCGGGGTCGCTGACCGAGGAGACCGCGCCGACCGACGAGGAGGCCATCGCGGTGGTCGAGGTCGCAGTGCCGGCCGCGCGGGTCGCCGGCACCGTCGCCCGCCTGCGGGCCGAGGGGCATCAGATTCTTCGGGTACGCGCCGACGCCTCCACCGCAGCACCCCAGGCGCAACGACCCACCCCGTCGACGTCGACGGCGCGACCGGGAGCGGCCGACGCGGTGGTCGAGCCGACCACGGGGGAGGGCCGGTGAGCGCCCTGGTGCGGATGCGCCTGGCCGGCTTCCTGCGTACCGGGCGAGCGTTGGCACCCCTGCTCGCGGGCCTGGTCGTACTCGGCACGCTCTACGGCGGCGGCCGGTCCCAGCCGGCGGAGGCGTACGGCGTCTCTGCCGTGGTGCTCTTCCCGGTGCTCGCGTGGCAGACCAAGATCCTGTTGGACATCGAGCCGGACGTACAGCGCCGGCTCGCCCAGGTGACCGTCGGGGTGGCCCGGGAGCGGCTGTCCGGCCTCCTGGCGGCCGGTGTGGCGGCGCTGGTCGCGGTGGCCGTCGCGCTGGCCTTTCCGTGGCTGGTGGGCGGGGTCACCGGCCCGGTCGAGCCGGGGGACCGGTCGGTGCTGGTCGGCGTCGCGCTGGGGTTGTGGGCGCACCTGCTCGCCGTACCCGCCGCTGTCGCTCTCGGCGCGCTGGCCAGCCGGGCGTCGGTGGGCGGTGCCGCGTACGGCGTCGCGGTGCTGGCGCTCGGCGGTGTCGGCGCGGTGGCGCTCGGCCTGCGCGGCTCGGTCGCGCCCTGGCTGGTACCGCCGATCATGGCGACCGCACGGACGACCGCGGGCGACGCCGCCGCGCTGACCCTGCTCGGGCTCACGGTCTGGGCGTTGGCGTGGAGCACGGCGGTCACCGTCGCCTACCTGTGGCGGCGCCGGGCCCAGGGTTGAGCGGCACCGGTGACGTGACCCGGCTCACCGGGGGCGATTTGGCGCTGGTGGTGCCGGCGCGTAGTCTTCAGGTGTCATCCGTGTTGTTGCGGATGGAGAACCACCCAGAGACCGCTGGTCACCGTGTTTTGGCACGGTCGAAGGTCCCGCGACATCGGGCGACCCGCGTAGGGCGGCAAGCGTAACTCGGCAGTGAGCATGGTCCGCCGACCATGACGATCCGCCGGCCCTCGCCCCGTGCGCCCTGCGCCGGGGCTTTTCGTTGTCGTGCTGCCTCCGCCCCCGCTTCGGCTTCGGCCGGTCGGGGACCAGCCTCGAGTAACGAGAGAGGAGGGACATGGCGGACAAGCCGATCCGAGCCGACAAGGCCACGGCCGTCGCTGAGCTGACCGAGAGCTTCCGCAGCGCGGGCGCCACCGTGCTGACCGAGTACCGCGGTCTGACGGTTTCCCAGCTCACCCAGCTGCGGCGCTCGCTCGGTGCCGAGACCAGCTACACGGTCGCGAAGAACACGCTGGCGAAGCGTGCCGCGACGGACGCGGGCATCACCGGCCTCGACGAGCTGTTCACCGGTCCTACCGCGCTGACTTTCGTTTCGGGCGACGTCGTCGAGGCGGCGAAGGGGCTTCGTGATTTCGCGAAGGCCAACCCGAAGCTCGTCATCAAGGGCGGTGTCTTCGAGGGCAAGGCCATTTCCGCGGCCGAGGTCACGAAGCTTGCCGACCTGGAGTCCCGCGAGGTGCTGCTGGCCAAGCTGGCCGGCGCGATGAAGGGCAACCTGAGCAAGGCCGCGGCCCTGTTCCAGGCCCCGCTCGCCAAGGCCGCCCGTGCGGCGGCCGCCCTGGCGGACAAGAAGCGCGAGCAGGAGGGCGCCGAGGCGGCCTGAGGCCCTCCCGGCGCACACGTTCTTACTTAACAGATTCAGGAAAGGACGCCAGACATGGCGAAGCTCAGCACTGACGAGCTGCTCGACGCGTTCAAGGAGATGACGCTGATCGAGCTCTCCGAGTTCGTGAAGCAGTTCGAGGACACCTTCGAGGTCACCGCTGCGGCTCCGGTCGCGGTCGCCCAGGGTGGCGGCGGCGGTGCCACCGCGGCTCCGGTCGAGGAGGAGAAGGACGAGTTCGACGTCATCCTCGAGGCTGACGGCGGCAAGAAGATCCAGGTCATCAAGGTCGTGCGTGAGCTGACCGGCCTGGGCCTCAAGGAGGCCAAGGACGCGGTCGAGTCCGCGCCGAAGGCCATCCTGGAGAAGGTCAACAAGGAGACCGCCGAGAAGGCGAAGACCAAGCTCGAGGGTGAGGGCGCCAAGGTCACCCTCAAGTGACCTGACGTTCCACAGGCGCGTACCCGGCTCGGTGAGCTGGGGCACGATCGCGTCGCGGCGGGCGGTGATCCGACACGGGTCACCGCCCGCCGTGTTTCGTGGATCCGGCGACAACCGTCCTGAGCTGGGCACCGATGGTCGTCGACGGGCCAGGAGGACGAGCGTCCGGATCGCCCTCAGGTGGGAAAGAACCGACGACCCGGATACCGGCCCTTGACGTGGCACCGGCCTGCCAGGCACGCTGACACCAGCAAGACACCGCGCTTGCGACGGCCACGATGTGGGTAATGGCAGCGACGGCACCATCGGTCGCGGTCACCCGAGCGGCCCAGTGGGGAGTTGCGTTCTGAGCGGCCCGGCAGACCCCGGTTCACGGGGGCCGAGGCGCGTTCCGCGAACGACCTGCGGGGTGGGCTGGACAGCGGTTAGCCTCTCGGCTACACTGCTAGTTTGCGCTGCCTTCCGACTTGACCCCTGCTCGGAAATGTCCGTTTACGGATAATTCTGGTGGGGTCATTGGAGTGCACGCGTACCAGCCGTTCTGCAGCACCGGTCCTCGGAAGGACGCATCTTGGCAGCTTCCCGCCCTGCGAAGACCAGTCGTACGTCGAGCGCATTCGCTCCCCGCCGAGTTTCATTCGGCAGGATCACCGAACACCTCGAGGTCCCCAACCTCCTTGCCATCCAGAACGAGTCCTTCGACTGGCTCGTCGGCAACGAGGCTTGGCAGGGCCGGTCGGCGGACGACCCGCACGCACGCTCGGGTCTCGCGGAGATCCTTGAAGAGATCAGTCCCATTGAGGACTTCTCCGGCACCATGTCACTCTCCTTCTCGGCGCCGCGCTTCGACGAGGTCAAGGCCTCGATCGAGGAGTGCAAGGAGAAGGACCTGACCTACTGCGCTCCGCTCTTCGTGACCGCGGAGTTCACCAACAACACCACTGGCGAGATCAAGAGCCAGACGGTGTTCATGGGTGACTTCCCGATGATGACGCCCAAGGGCACCTTCGTCATCAACGGCACCGAGCGCGTCGTGGTCAGCCAGCTCGTCCGGTCTCCGGGCGTGTACTTCGACAAGCAGCCGGACAAGACCTCCGACCGCGACCTCTCCAGCGTCAAGGTCATCCCGAGTCGGGGTGCCTGGCTGGAGTTCGACATCGACAAGCGCGACACGGTCGGCGTACGTATCGACCGTAAGCGCCGGCAGGCCGTCACGGTCCTGCTCAAGGCCATCGGATGGTCGGCCGAGCGGATCCGTGAGAAGTTCGGCTGGTCCGAGCTGATGATGACCACGCTCGAGAAGGACCACATCGCCGGCGCCGACGAGGCCCTGCTAGACATCTACCGCAAGCTGCGCCCTGGCGAGCCGCCGACGCGCGAGAACGCCCAGACCCTGCTCGACAACCTCTTCTTCAACCCGAAGAGGTACGACGTCGCCAAGGTCGGGCGCTACAAGTTCAACAAGAAGCTCGAAGTCAACGTGCCGATCACCACCGGCACGCTGACCGAGGACGACATCGTCGCCACCGTGGAGTACCTGTGCCGGCTGCACGCCGGTGAGGACAGCTACGAGGCCGACGACATCGACCACTTCGGCAACCGGCGCCTTCGTACCGTGGGCGAGCTGATCCAGAACCAGGTTCGGGTCGGCCTCTCCCGGATGGAGCGTGTCGTCCGCGAGCGGATGACCACGCAGGACGTCGAGGCGATCACGCCGCAGACCCTGATCAACATCCGCCCGGTGGTGGCGGCGATCAAGGAGTTCTTCGGTACGTCCCAGCTGTCCCAGTTCATGGACCAGACCAACCCGCTGGCGGGCCTGACCCACCGGCGTCGGCTGAGCGCGCTCGGCCCGGGTGGTCTGTCCCGGGAGCGGGCCGGCTTCGAGGTCCGCGACGTGCACCCGTCCCACTACGGCCGGATGTGCCCGATCGAGACGCCGGAAGGCCCGAACATCGGCCTGATCGGCGCGCTGTCCACCTTCGCCCGGGTCAACCCGTTCGGCTTCATCGAGACGCCGTACCGGAAGGTCGTCGAGGGTCGGGTCACCGACCAGATCGACTACCTGACCGCGGACGAGGAGGACCGGTTCGTCAAGGCCCAGGCCAACGCGCGCCTGAAGGCGGACGGCACGTTCGCCGAGGAGCGGGTGCTCTGCCGTCGTAAGGGCGGCGAGACCGAGGACGTCGTCCCCGGTGCCGTCGACTACATGGACGTCTCGCCCCGGCAGATGACCTCGGTCGCGACCGCCATGATCCCGTTCCTCGAGCACGACGACGCCAACCGGGCACTGATGGGCGCGAACATGCAGCGCCAGGCGGTGCCGCTGGTCAAGGCCGAGGCGCCGCTCGTGGGTACGGGCATGGAGTACCGGGCCGCGGTCGACGCTGGCGACGTGGTGGTCGCCGAGGTCGGCGGTGTGATCGAGGATCTCTGCGCCGACTACGTCACCATCCACCAGGATGACGGCCACCGCCGGACGTACCTGCTGCACAAGTTCCGCCGCTCCAACGCCGGCTCCTGCGTCAACCAGAAGCCGGTCGTCTTCGAGGGCGACCGCGTCGAGGCCGGTCAGGTCATCGCCGACGGTCCGTGCACCGACGAGGGCGAGATGGCACTCGGACGCAACCTGCTGGTGGCGTTCATGTGCTGGGAGGGTCACAACTACGAGGACGCGATCATCCTGTCGCAGCGCCTCGTGCAGCAGGACGTGCTCACCTCGATCCACATCGAGGAGCACGAGGTCGACGCCCGGGACACCAAGCTCGGTCCGGAGGAGATCACCCGCGACATCCCGAACGTCAGCGAGGAAATGCTCGCCGACCTCGACGAGCGCGGCATCATCCGGATCGGCGCCGAGGTCGTCCCCGGCGACATCCTGGTCGGCAAGGTCACGCCCAAGGGTGAGACCGAGCTGACCCCGGAGGAGCGGCTGCTCCGCGCGATCTTCGGTGAGAAGGCGCGTGAGGTTCGGGACACCTCGCTGAAGGTGCCGCACGGCGAGACCGGCACGGTCATCGGTGTGCGCACGTTCTCCCGCGAGGACGGCGACGAGTTGCCGCCGGGTGTCAACGAGCTGGTCCGGGTCTACGTCGCCCAGAAGCGCAAGATCCAGGACGGCGACAAGCTCGCCGGCCGGCACGGCAACAAGGGCGTCATCTCCAAGATCCTGCCGGTCGAGGACATGCCGTTCCTCGAGGACGGCACTCCGGTCGACATCGTGCTCAACCCGCTCGGTGTGCCGAGCCGGATGAACATCGGCCAGGTTTTGGAGACCCACCTCGGTTGGGTCGCCAAGACCGGTTGGAAGGTCGAGGGTGACGACGCCGAGTGGAAGCGCCAGCTCCGCTCGATCGACGCGCACGAGTCCGAGGGTGACACCAACGTGGCCACCCCGGTCTTCGACGGTGCCCGCGAGGAGGAGATCTCCGGTCTGCTCGAGTCGACCCTGCCCAACCGGGACGGCAAGCAGCTGATCGGTCGTACCGGTAAGGCGCAGCTGTTCGACGGTCGTTCCGGTGAGCCTCTGCCGGACCCGATCGCGGTCGGTTACGTCTACATCCTGAAGCTCAACCACCTGGTCGACGACAAGATCCACGCTCGGTCGACCGGCCCGTACTCGATGATCACGCAGCAGCCGCTGGGTGGTAAGGCGCAGTTCGGTGGTCAGCGTTTCGGTGAGATGGAGTGCTGGGCGATGCAGGCGTACGGCGCTGCCTACGCCCTGCAGGAGCTGCTCACGATCAAGTCCGACGACGTGCTCGGCCGGGTGAAGGTCTACGAGGCCATCGTCAAGGGCGAGAACATCCCGGAGCCGGGCATCCCGGAGTCGTTCAAGGTGCTGCTCAAGGAGCTGCAGTCGCTGTGCCTCAACGTTGAGGTGCTCTCCAGCGACGGTGTGGCCCTGGAGATGCGCGAGACCGACGACGAGGTGTTCCGGGCCGCGGAGGAGCTGGGCATCGACCTGTCCCGGCGCGAGCCGAGCTCGGTCGAAGAGGTGTAAGTGGTGCGGGTTGGGGGTCCTCCGGGGCCCCCAACCCTCGCCCGTGATCTAGCTGTAAAGACGACGACATAGGGGACATAGTGCTCGACGTCAACTTCTTCGACGAGCTGCGCATTGGTCTCGCCACGGCCGACGACATCCGTCAGTGGTCGCATGGCGAGGTCAAGAAGCCTGAGACGATCAACTACCGCACCCTGAAGCCGGAGAAGGACGGACTCTTCTGCGAGAAGATCTTCGGTCCGCAGCGGGACTGGGAGTGCTACTGCGGTAAGTACAAGCGCGTCCGGTTCAAGGGCATCATCTGCGAGCGCTGCGGCGTCGAGGTGACCCGCTCCAAGGTCCGTCGTGAGCGGATGGGGCACATCGAGCTCGCCGCTCCGGTGACCCACATCTGGTACTTCAAGGGCGTTCCGAGCCGGCTGGGCTACCTGCTGGACCTCGCCCCCAAGGACCTCGAGAAGATCATCTACTTCGCCTCGTACGTCGTGACGAGCGTGGACGCCGAGTCGCGTCACCGCGACCTCTCGACGATCGAGAACGAGATCCTCGCCGAGAAGCGGCAGTCCGAGAACAGCCGCGACTCGGAGATCGAGAAGCGGGCCGCCAAGCTCGAGGCCGACCTGGCCGAGCTGGAGGCCGAGGGTGCCAAGGCGGACGTCCGGCGCAAGGTCAAGGAGGGCGGAGAGCGCGAGATGCGCCAGATCCGCGACCGGGCCCAGCGCGAGATCGACCGCCTGGACGAGGTGCTGGACACCTTCCGCAAGCTGGAGCCGAAGCAGCTGGTCACCGACGAGCTGCTCTACCGCGAGCTGCGCGACCGGTTCGCTGAATACTTCACCGGCTCGATGGGTGCCGAGGCCATCAAGGCGCTGGTCCAGAACATGGACCTCGACGCGGAGGCCGAGAGCCTGCGCGAGACCATCCGGTCCGGTAAGGGCCAGCGGAAGATCCGGGCGCTCAAGCGGCTCAAGGTCGTCGCGGCGTTCCTGAACACCCGCAACTCGCCACTCGGCATGGTGCTGGACTGCGTTCCGGTCATCCCGCCGGACCTGCGCCCGATGGTGCAGCTCGACGGCGGCCGGTTCGCGACCTCGGACCTCAACGACCTGTACCGCCGCGTGATCAACCGGAACAACCGCCTCAAGCGACTGATCGACCTCGGTGCTCCCGAGATCATCGTCAACAACGAGAAGCGGATGCTCCAGGAGGCCGTCGACGCGCTGTTCGACAACGGCCGTCGCGGCCGGCCGGTCACCGGTCCGGGTAACCGTCCGCTCAAGTCGCTGTCCGACATGCTCAAGGGCAAGCAGGGCCGGTTCCGCCAGAACCTGCTGGGCAAGCGCGTCGACTACTCCGGCCGTTCGGTCATCGTGGTCGGCCCGAAGCTCAAACTGCACCAGTGCGGTCTGCCCAAGCAGATGGCGCTGGAGCTGTTCAAGCCGTTCGTGATGAAGCGGCTGGTGGACCTCAACCACGCGCAGAACATCAAGTCCGCCAAGCGGATGGTCGAGCGTCAGCGCCCGGTCGTGTGGGACGTGCTGGAAGAGGTCATCGGCGAGCACCCGGTGCTGCTCAACCGGGCGCCGACCCTGCACCGCCTGGGCATCCAGGCCTTCGAGCCGCAGCTGGTCGAGGGCAAGGCCATCCAGATCCACCCGCTGGTCTGCACCGCGTTCAACGCCGACTTCGACGGTGACCAGATGGCGGTGCACGTGCCGCTGTCCGCCGAGGCGCAGGCCGAGGCGCGGATCCTGATGCTGTCGTCGAACAACATCCTCAAGCCGGCCGACGGCAAGCCGGTCACCATGCCCACCCAGGACATGGTCATCGGTCTGTACTACCTCACCCACCTCACCCCCGGTGAGAAGGGCGAGGGCCGGGTGTTCAGCTCGGACGCCGAGGCGCAGATGGCCTTCGACAACGGTGAGCTGGGCCTGCAGGCGCCGGTGAAGATCCGCCTGCGTGGCGTGGTCGGCGTCGACAACGGCTCTGGCGCCGAGGCGTGGACCGCCCCGGAGGGCTGGGTCGAGGGTGACCCGCTGACCGTGGAGACCACCCTGGGCCGGGTGCTGTTCAACGAGACGCTGCCGCAGGGCTACCGCTTCGTGAACTACGAGATCCGCAAGGGTCAGCTCTCCGCGATCGTCAACGACCTCGCCGAGCGCTTCCCCAAGGTGGCGCTGGCCGCCACCCTGGACGGGCTCAAGGAGGCCGGTTTCCACTGGGCCACCTGGTCCGGCGTGACGATCGGCATGGAGGACGTCATCGCTCCGCCGCGCAAGGCGGAGATCCTGGCGAAGTACGAGAAGGAAGCCGACCGGATCGACAAGCAGTACCAGCGTGGTCTGATGACCGCCGAGGAGCGTCGCGGCGAGCTCATCGAGATCTGGACCAAGGCGACCAACGAGGTCGCCAAGGAGATGGACACCGCGCTGCCGCAGGAGAACCCCCTGTGGGTAATGATCAACTCGGGTGCTCGCGGTAACCTGCTCCAGCTCCGGCAGATCGCGGCGATCCGTGGTCTGGTGGCCAACCCGAAGGGCGAGATCATCCCGCGGCCGATCAAGGCCAGCTACCGGGAGGGTCTGTCCGTGCTGGAGTACTTCATCTCCACGCACGGTGCCCGTAAGGGTCTCGCCGACACCGCGTTGCGGACCGCCGACTCGGGTTACCTGACCCGTCGTCTGGTGGACGTCTCCCAGGACGTGATCATCCGCGAGGAGGACTGCGGCACCGACCGGGCAATCCCGATGCAGATCGGCGAGAAGCTCGACGGCAAGCTCGTCGTCCACACCCACGCCGAGACCAGCGTGCACGCCCGGACCCTGGCCGACGACATCAAGGGGCCGGACGGCACCGTGGTGGCCGAGCGCGGCCAGGACATCAACTCCATTGGGGTCGACAAGATCGTCGCCGCTGGTGTGGAGACGGTCCGGGTGCGCAGCGTGCTCACCTGCGAGTCGAAGCTGGGCGTCTGCGCGGCCTGCTACGGCCGTTCGCTGCCGACCGGCAAGTCGGTCGACATCGGTGAGGCCGTCGGCATCATCGCTGCCCAGTCCATCGGTGAGCCGGGTACGCAGCTGACGATGCGTACCTTCCACACCGGTGGTGTCGCGGGTGAGGACATCACCCAGGGTCTGCCGCGTGTGCAGGAAATCTTCGAGGCCCGGGTCCCGAAGGGTAAGGCGCCCATCGCCGACACCCCCGGTCGGATCCGCATCGAGGACGGCGAGCGCTCGCGGAAGATCATCGTGGTGCCGGACGACGGCAGCGAAGAGATCGTCTACGACAAGATCTCCAAGCGCGTCAAGCTCCGGACCCACGACGGCGGCCACGTCGCGGTCGGCGAGAAGCTGACCGAGGGCACCATCGACCCGCACGAGCTGCTGCGGATCATGGGTCCGCGGGCGGTCCAGGTCCACCTGACCAGTGAGGTCCAGGAGGTCTACCGCTCGCAGGGTGTGCTCATCCACGACAAGCACATCGAGATCATCATCCGCCAGATGCTCAAGCGGGTGACGGTCATCGACTCCGGCTCGACCGAGTTCCTGCCGGGCGTGCTGGTCGACCGGGCGCTGTTCGAGTCGGAGAACCGCCGACTCGTGTCGGAGGGTGGCGAGCCCGCCGCCGGCCGTCCGGTGCTGATGGGTATCACCAAGGCCTCGTTGGCCACCGACTCCTGGCTCTCCGCGGCCTCCTTCCAGGAGACCACGCGGGTGCTGACCGACGCTGCGATCAACTCGCGCAGCGACTCGCTGGTCGGCCTCAAGGAGAACGTGATCATCGGTAAGCTCATCCCGGCCGGTACGGGCATCAGCAAGTACCGCAACGTCCGGGTCGAGCCGACCGAGGAGGCCAAGGCCAAGGTCTACTCGATGACCGGTTACCCGGAGACCGACTACGGGTTCGGGCCGGCCAGTGGGCAGGCTGTGCCGCTGGACGACTTCGACTTCGGGTCGTACCGCTAAAGCACCGATACCGACGAGGCCCCCGGCAGCCGCCGGGGGCCTCGTCGTGTGCGGACCGCCCTGGCAGCGGTCCGGGTTGGGCATGATGGAGACATGACGACCGCATCCGGGCAGGTGTCCGTCGCCTCTTCGGGCCTGCGCCACCCGCTCGACCCGGACCCGGCCCGTGCCACCAAGGCGCGGGCGGTCTTCGCGCTGGGGCTGCTCGGCATGCTGACCGGGCTGTTCATCGGTGGGGTGGTACCCGCGACGGTGGCGCTCCAACTGGCTCGGCAGGCCCGGCGGGAGGCGTACGCCTCGGGGGGTTTCCTGACCGGAAGCGTCTGGCTGCGACGGGGGGAGCGGCTGGCCTGGACCGGTCTCGTGCTGGTCGCGGTCAGCGTGGTCGTCGTCGTGGTGATCGGCGTGGTCCGGCTGGCCGGCGCGCCGTTGGGCCACGACTACCCGGCGAACATGGACTGACCATCCGGCGACCGCGCCCGGCGCGGACGGCGCCGTCTCCGGCGGTAGCCTGGCCGGTGTCCGCCGCGCGCGCTGGCGGCCCTCTCGACAGGAGAATTTCGTGACGGAACCGGCGCGGCCCCCGGCGGACGAACCAGCCGGGCATCCTGGCGAGCCGGCTCCGGACGCGGCTTCCCGCACGCCGGCTCCGGACGCGACTCCCTCTGCGCCGGCTCCGGATGCGCCGTCGTCCGTGCCGGTGTCAGGCGCGGCGTCCTCCGAGCCGATCTCGGACGCGGCTTCCTCCGCGCCGGCTTCCTCCGCGCCGGCTTCGTCGGCCGGTAGTGCGTGGGTGCAACCCGAAGCGGGTGGGCAGGCGGCCCCGAGCGTGGGCGACCCCGACCCGGGTGCACCGCCCTCGGGATGGGGTCCGCCGCCCTCGCCGGCGTGGGGTCCGCCCACGGCCCAGTGGGGCGGGGTCTATCCGCCCGGTTACGGGCAGCCCCATCCCGCCCCCGGAACACCGCCGCCGTACGGCTGGGCCCAGCCACCGTCGCAACCGGCCGTGCCGCACGGCTGGGGCCAGCCGTGGTCGGGGCCCGGTGCGCCCGCCGGTTGGGGGCACCCGCCGTCGCAGCCTGCCGTGCCGCACGGCTGGGGCCCGCCGTCGTCCGGGCCGGGCACGCCCGGCGCCTGGGGGCAGCCGGCGCCGGGGCAGTTCCCGGGTTGGGGTACGGCCGTGGCGCGGCCGGTGCCGCCGCCCACCGACGATCAGCGGCGGCCGCCGAAGCGGGTGGAATCGGTGCCCGGCACCCCGTTCGGCGTGGTGCACCTGGACGTGCCGCCGGTCACCGCCGGGTTGGCTACCGGGTCGCTGGTGGCCGGCATCGCCTCGATCCTGGTCTCGCTGCTGGTGATCTGCATCGGTGTGGCCTTCGGGGCCGACGGTGGTGTGTGGGTCTCCGGTGCCTTCACGGTGCTGGGGGTGCTGGCGGGGGTGGCGGCGATCGTCACCGGCCTGCTCGGTCGGCGGCAGATCCGCCGGCCGGCTGCCCCGTCGGGGGTGCGGTTCACCGGCCGAGGGCTCGCGGTGGCCGGCATCAGCTGTGGCGCGGCGGGCGCGCTGCTCAGCCTGTTGGGTCTGGGGCTGGGGTTGCTGATCAGCCTGACGTGACTTCGGGCCACCGGGCCGCAGCCATGGCGCCGGTGGGGGCGTGGGGCCCTGGGTGCCTGCCCGGGGGCGACGGGTGCTTCGGTGGGGAAGCCGGTACACTTGTATCGGTAGGTGCCCATCGCGGGCGACGAGGCGGGACGCGATCCGGCCGGCGAGTGTGAGACGTTCGCCGACCCATTCCGTTTTGACCTGGGCGGCTGTGGTAGGTACTCTTTCCCCTTGTGCCCGGGCGTGCCCGGGCAACTCGTGCGTGCGCTGGTTCCGGAGTCCGGACGGCGGCACGACAAGCCAAAGATCCGGAGCGGGGCGATCCGCGTGCCGGTGACAGAAATCCGGTACGCCCGCGACAGCGTCCGTACCGGAACCGTGAGTTGGGCGACACGCCCGACCGCGGGTGCCGGGGCCTCCGCAAGGTGACCCTGGCTGGAATGTAGGAGAGCCGGTCATCAGGCCGGCTAACGAGCAGACGGCGCGGCCGCAGACAGCGGCCGAAGGGAGCGGAGAAACCCGGTGCCCACCATTCAGCAGCTGGTCCGAAAGGGCCGTCAGGCCAAGACGACCAAGACCAAGACCCCTGCGCTCAAGGGGTCTCCCCAGCGGCGCGGCGTGTGTACCCGCGTGTACACCACCACCCCGAAGAAGCCGAACTCGGCGCTGCGCAAGGTCGCTCGTGTCAAGCTCAGCAGCCAGATCGAGGTAACCGCGTACATCCCGGGTGTCGGCCACAACCTGCAGGAGCACTCGATCGTGCTCGTGCGTGGCGGCCGCGTGAAGGACCTCCCCGGCGTGCGTTACAAGATCGTCCGCGGCTCGCTGGACACCCAGGGTGTCCGCAACCGCAAGCAGGCGCGCAGCCGTTACGGCGCGAAGAAGGAGAAGAGCTGACATGCCGCGTAAGGGACCCGCTCCGCGGCGGCCACTGGTCGCTGACCCGGTGTACAACTCGCCGCTGGTCACCCAGCTGGTGAACAAGATCCTGCTGCGCGGCAAGCGTCAGCTCGCCGAGACCATCGTGTACGCGGCCCTCGAGGGCTGCCGCGAGAAGTCCGGCACCGACCCGGTCGTCACCCTCAAGCGGGCGATGGACAACGTCAAGCCGACCCTCGAGGTGCGCAGCCGTCGAGTCGGTGGCGCCACCTACCAGGTTCCGGTCGAGGTCCGTCCCACCCGGGCGACCACCCTGGGCCTGCGCTGGCTGGTGACCTACTCCCGCGCCCGCCGCGAGAAGACCATGGTCGAGCGGCTGATGAACGAGCTGCTGGACGCGAGCAACGGCCTCGGTGCCGCCGTCAAGCGGCGCGAGGACACGCACAAGATGGCCGAGTCCAACAAGGCCTTCGCGCACTACCGCTGGTAACACCTGAGGTTCCGGCGTCCCCCGGGCGCCGGAACCGCCACCAGTTGAGTCGAGACGACGATAAGTAGGGATTGAAGTGGCCGCCGCAGACGCGCTCGCCAACGTACGCAACATCGGCATCATGGCGCACATCGATGCCGGTAAGACCACGACCACCGAGCGAATCCTGTTCTACACCGGCATCACGTACAAGATCGGTGAGGTCCACGAGGGCGCCGCCGTCATGGACTGGATGGAGCAGGAGCAGGAGCGTGGTATCACCATCACCTCCGCTGCCACCAAGTGTGAGTGGAAGGGCCACACGATCCAGATCATCGACACGCCTGGCCACGTCGACTTCACGGTCGAGGTCGAGCGGTCGTTGCGGGTCCTGGATGGTGCGGTCGCGGTCTACGACGGTGTCGCTGGCGTGGAGCCGCAGACCGAGAACGTCTGGCGGCAGGCCGACAAGTACAACGTCCCGCGGATGTGCTTCGTCAACAAGCTCGACCGGACCGGCGCCGACTTCTTCCGCTGCGTGCAGATGATGATCGACCGGCTGAACGCCACCCCGCTGGTGCTCCAGATCCCGATCGGGCTCGAGGGCGACCACATCGGTGTCGTCGACCTGATCGGCATGCGCGCCCTCACCTGGCGCGGGGAGACCCAGAAGGGTGACGACTACGCGATCGAGGAGATCCCGGCCGACCTGGCCGACTCCGCGGCCGAGTGGCGCGAGAAGCTGATGGAGACCCTCGCCGACGTCGACGACTCGGTGATGGAGAAGTACCTGGAGGGCGAGGAAATCTCCGTCGAGGAGATCAAGGCCGCCATCCGGCGTGCCACCATCGCCGGCAAGGCCAACCCGGTGCTGTGCGGCTCGGCGTTCAAGAACAAGGGCGTCCAGCCCATGCTCGACGCCGTGGTCGACTTCCTGCCGTCGCCGCTGGACGTCCCGGCGATCGAGGGTACGGCCACCGACGGTGAGACCCCGCTGCTGCGCAAGCCGTCCAACTCGGAGCCCTTCTCCGGTCTGGCCTTCAAGATCCAGACGGACAAGCACCTCGGCAAGCTCACCTACGTGCGCGTCTACTCCGGCACGCTCGACTCCGGCTCCCAGGTGGTCAACTCCACCAAGGACCGCAAGGAGCGGATCGGCAAGATCTACCAGATGCACGCCAACAAGCGTGAAGAGCGTCCGTCGGCGCAGGCCGGCGACATCATCGCCGTGCAGGGTCTCAAGCAGACCACCACCGGCGACACGCTCTCGGACCCGGCGAACCCGGTCATCCTTGAGTCGATGACCTTCCCGGAGCCGGTCATCTCGGTGGCGATCGAGCCGAAGACCAAGTCCGACCAGGAGAAGCTGGGCACGGCCATCCAGCGCCTGGCCGAGGAGGACCCGACCTTCCGCGTCCAGCTGGACGAGGAGACCGGTCAGACGGTCATCTCCGGCATGGGTGAGCTGCACCTGGACATCCTGGTCGACCGGATGCGCCGCGAGTTCAACGTCGAGGCCAACGTCGGCAAGCCGCAGGTGGCGTACCGCGAGACCATCCGCCGCAAGGTGGACAAGGTCGAGTACACCCACAAGAAGCAGACCGGTGGTTCCGGCCAGTACGCCCGCGTCATCGTGAGCGTTGAGCCGCTGCCGCTGGACAACGACTCGCCGACCTACGAGTTCGCCAACGCCGTCAGCGGTGGTCGCATCCCGCGGGAGTTCATCCCGTCGGTCGACGCCGGTGCGCAGGACGCCATGCAGTACGGCATCCTCGCGGGCTTCCCGCTCGTCGGTGTGAAGCTGACGCTGCTGGACGGTCAGTACCACGAGGTCGACTCGTCGGAAATGGCATTCAAGATCGCCGGCTCGATGGTGATGAAGGACGCGGCCCGCAAGGCCGACCCCGCGTTGCTCGAGCCGATGATGGCCGTTGAGGTCACCACTCCTGAGGAGAACATGGGTGACGTCATCGGCGACCTCAACTCCCGCCGCGGCATCATCCAGGCGATGGAGGAGCGCAGCGGCGCCCGCATCGTGAGGGCTCTGGTGCCGTTGTCGGAGATGTTCGGCTACGTCGGCGACCTGCGGTCGAAGACCCAGGGCCGGGCTAGCTACAGCATGCAGTTCGACTCCTACGCCGAGGTTCCGCAGAGCGTCGCGAAGGAGATCATCGCAAAGGCGACGGGCGAGTAACTTCCCCGAGCAGGTGATTCGTGGTCGGTCGCGGGTGGTTTCCCCGCCCGCGGCCACCACGATCGGATCGCGTGAGACCGGGCCTGTAGGCTTCATCGCCGCAGAACCCACAAAAGCCCCCCGGCCGTCAGGCCGGAAAGGCTGTCGACAGAGTCCTAAGCGCCGACCTGGCGTGCCGGGGCGAATGAACCAGTAAGTCCACAGGAGGACACCAGTGGCGAAGGCTAAGTTCGAGCGGACTAAGCCGCACGTCAACATCGGCACCATTGGTCACATCGACCACGGTAAGACGACGCTGACGGCGGCCATCACCAAGGTCCTGCACGACCAGTACCCCGACCTGAACCCCTACACGCCGTTCGACGAGATCGACAAGGCGCCGGAGGAGAAGGCCCGCGGTATCACGATCTCGATCGCGCACGTCGAGTACCAGACCGAGTCGCGGCACTACGCGCACGTGGACTGCCCCGGCCACGCGGACTACATCAAGAACATGATCACCGGTGCCGCGCAGATGGACGGCGCGATCCTGGTGGTCGCGGCGACCGACGGCCCGATGCCGCAGACCCGTGAGCACGTGCTGCTCGCGCGTCAGGTTGGCGTGCCGTACATCGTCGTGGCGCTCAACAAGAGCGACATGGTCGACGACGAGGAGCTCCTGGAGCTCGTCGAGCTCGAGGTCCGCGAGCTCCTCTCCTCGCAGGAGTACCCGGGTGACGACCTGCCGGTCGTCCGGGTTTCGGCGCTGAAGGCCCTCGAGGGTGACCCCGAGTGGACCGGCAAGCTGCTGGACCTGATGACCGCTGTCGACACCTCGATCCCGCAGCCGGAGCGCGAGGTCGACAAGCCGTTCCTGATGCCGGTCGAGGACGTCTTCACGATCACCGGTCGTGGCACCGTCGTCACCGGTCGCGTGGAGCGCGGCGTTCTCCTGCCGAACGAGGATGTTGAGCTCGTCGGTATCAAGGAGAAGAGCTTCAAGACCAAGGTCACCGCGATCGAGATGTTCCGCAAGACCCTGGACGACGCCCGCGCAGGCGAGAACGTCGGCCTGCTGCTGCGTGGCACCAAGCGCGACGAGGTCGAGCGCGGCATGGTCGTCGTGAAGCCGGGCTCGAACACCCCGCACACGGAGTTCGAGGCGACGGTCTACATCCTCTCCAAGGAGGAGGGTGGCCGCCACACCCCGTTCTTCCAGAACTACCGTCCGCAGTTCTACTTCCGGACCACGGACGTCACCGGTGTCGTCACCCTCCCCGAGGGCACCGAGATGGTCATGCCGGGTGACAACACCACCATGTCGGTGAAGCTGATCCAGCCCATCGCCATGGAGGAGAACCTCAAGTTCGCGATCCGCGAGGGTGGCCGCACCGTCGGCGCCGGGTTCGTCACCAAGATCCAGAAGTGACCTGGGTAACCCCGATTAGACCCGCCGCCGGTCGTGCGGCATACTAGTCAGGTTGCGTAACGACAGATCGTCGCCTGTGTTCGGCTTGCGCTGAACCTCCGGGTGGCGGGACAGTCGAGCGTAGGGTGGTTGGCGGCCCAGTCGCCAACCACCCTCGCACGGCGTTCAGGTCGCGGTAGTGCGATCGGCGCCTTGACCCACCGCGCGGTCAGCACCACTCCGGAAGCTCGGGGCGGAGCCTGGCCCGAGGGCGCGACACGCCCGACCGCGGGGGTCGGCGAAGTGGGCCTGTGCCAGCCGGTGCAGGCGCCCGCAACACAGCGGCATCGAGAGAAGGAACAGAAGCCACCATGGCGGGACAGAAGATCCGCATCCGGCTCAAGGCCTATGACCACGAGGTCGTCGACTCCTCGGCTAGGAAGATCGTCGAGACGGTGACGCGCACCGGGGCGCAGGTCGCGGGCCCGGTGCCGCTGCCCACGGAGATCAACCGTTTCTGCGTTATCCGCTCGCCGCACAAGTACAAGGACTCGCGCGAGCACTTCGAGATGCGCACGCACAAGCGGCTGATCGACATCATCGACCCGACCCCGAAGACGGTCGACTCGCTCATGCGCCTCGACCTGCCGGCTGGCGTCGACATCGAGATCAAGCTGTAGGGACCGGACAAATGGACAGGCAAGTCAAGGGGATCCTGGGCGCCAAGCTCGGCATGACCCAGGTCTGGGACAACAACAAGGTTGTTCCCGTGACCGTGGTCGAGGCCGGCCCGTGCGTCATCAGCCAGGTTCGTAGCGCCGAGAAGGACGGTTACTCCGCGGTCCAGCTCGCCTACGGCACGATCGACCCGCGCAAGGTCAAGAAGCCGGTCAGCGGGCACTACGCGAAGGCGGACGTGGCGCCGCGCCGGCACATCGTCGAGCTGCGCACCACGGACGCCGGGGAATACTCGCTGGGCCAGGAGGTCACGGTCGAGGAGTTCCCGATCGGCGTCACGATCGACGTCACCGGCAAGACCAAGGGCAAGGGCTACGCGGGCCCGATGAAGCGGCACGGCTTCCATGGTCTGCGCGCCAGCCACGGTGTCGAGCGCAAGCACCGCTCGCCCGGTTCCATCGGCGCCTGCGCCACCCCGGGTCGTGTCTTCAAGGGCACCCGGATGGCCGGCCGCATGGGCGGCGTGCGCTTCACCGTGCAGAACCTCACCGTCCAGGCGGTCGACACCGAGAACAACCTGCTGCTCGTCCGGGGTGCCATTCCTGGTCCCAAGGGCGCGCTGGTTCTGGTCCGTACCGCGGCCAAGAGCAAGGTGAAGAAGGGCGGTGCGGCCAAGTGACCACCGTTGACGTGCGCACCGTCGAGGGCACCACCAGCGGCTCCGTGGAGCTGCCGGCGGACATCTTCGACGTGCAGGCCAACGTCGCGCTGATGCACCAGGTCGTGGTGGCCCAGCTCGCGGCGGCCCGACAGGGCACGCACAAGGCCAAGACCCGCGGCGAGGTCGCCGGTGGCGGCAAGAAGCCGTACAAGCAGAAGGGCACCGGTCGCGCCCGGCAGGGCTCGATCCGCGCGCCGCAGTTCGCCGGCGGTGGCGTGGTGCACGGTCCCGTGCCGCGTGACTACAGCCAGCGGACCCCGAAGAAGATGAAGGCCGCCGCGCTTCGCGGTGCCCTCTCCGACCGGGCCCGCGCCGGCCAGGTGCACGTCGTCGAGGCGTTCGTCTCGGGCGAGAAGCCGTCGACCAAGGCCGCCCTGGCCACGCTGACCAAGCTCACCGAGGCCCGTCGGGTCCTGGTCGTGCTGAGCAGCACCGACGAGCTGAACTGGGTGTCGCTGCGCAACGAGCCGCGGGTGCACCTGATCGAGTCCGGCCAGCTGAACACGTACGACGTGCTGGTGGCCGACGACGTGGTCTTCACGAAGGACGCCCTGGACGAGTTCCTGGGTGTGCCCGCCGAGACCACCGAGGAGGGTGGCAAGTGAGCACGATCGCCGACCCGCGCGACATCATCGTCGCGCCGGTCGTCTCGGAGAA
The DNA here is from genome assembly GCF_040608555.1 of Micromonospora sp. NPDC005172. Taxonomy (NCBI): domain Bacteria; kingdom Bacillati; phylum Actinomycetota; class Actinomycetes; order Micromonosporales; family Micromonosporaceae; genus Micromonospora; species Micromonospora sp. NPDC005172. The sequence continues at coordinate 37,647 of NZ_JBEXIL010000040.1, read as the reverse complement.
GAGCTACAGCGAGCTGAACCGGAACTGGTACACCTTCCTGGTGCACCCGGACGCGAACAAGACCGAGATCAAGATCGCTATCCAGCAGATCTTCGACGTCCGCGTCCTGACGGTCAACACGCTCAACCGCCAGGGCAAGCGCAAGCGCACCAAGACCGGCTTCGGTCAGCGCAAGGCGACCAAGCGGGCGATCGTGAAGCTGGCTGACGGTGACCGTATCGAGGCCTTCGGCGGCCCGGTCAGCTGAGGGGTGTAGACAATGGCTATCCGTAAGTACAAGCCGACGACGCCGGGCCGTCGTGGCTCCAGTGTCGCCGACTTCGCCGAGATCACCCGGTCCACGCCGGAGAAGTCGCTGCTGGCTCCGTTGCCGAAGAAGGGCGGGCGTAACGCCCACGGCCGGATCACCACGCGGCACCACGGTGGCGGTCACAAGCGCCAGTACCGTCTGATCGACTTCAAGCGGGTCGACAAGGACGGCGTGCCGGCGAAGGTCGCTCACATCGAGTACGACCCGAACCGCACGGCGCGCATCGCGCTGCTGCACTACGCCGACGGCGAGAAGCGGTACATCCTCGCGCCGAAGGACATAAAGCAGGGCGACCGCGTCGAGTCCGGTCCGGGCGCCGACATCAAGCCGGGTAACAACCTGCCGCTGCGCAACATCCCGGTCGGTACGACGATCCACAACGTGGAGCTGCGTCCGGGTGGCGGGGCCAAGCTGGCCCGCTCGGCCGGCGTCGGCATCCAGCTGCTCGGCCGTGAGGGCGCGTACGCGACCCTGCGTATGCCGTCCGGCGAGATCCGGCGTGTGGACGTGCGCTGCCGCGCCAGCATCGGCGAGATCGGCAACGCCGACCAGTCGAACATCAACTGGGGTAAGGCTGGCCGTATGCGGTGGAAGGGCAAGCGCCCGACCGTCCGTGGTGTCGCCATGAACCCGGTCGACCACCCGCACGGTGGTGGTGAAGGTAAGACCTCCGGTGGTCGCCACCCGGTCAACCCGCAGGGTAAGCCCGAGGGCCGCACCCGCCGTAAGGGCCAGGCGAGCGACAAGCTGATCGTCCGCCGCCGCTACGCCACGCGTAAGCGCGGCTGAGGGAGATAAGACATGCCTCGCAGCCTGAAGAAGGGCCCGTTCGTCGACGACCACCTGCTCAAGAAGGTGGAAGTCCAGAACGACAAGGGTTCCAAGAACGTGATCAAGACCTGGTCGCGGCGCTCGACGATCATCCCCGAGATGCTCGGGCACACGATCGCCGTGCACGACGGACGCAAGCACGTCCCGGTGTTCGTGACCGAGGCGATGGTCGGGCACAAGCTCGGCGAGTTCGCGCTGACCCGCACCTTCAAGGGTCACGAGAAGGACGACCGGAAGAGCCGTCGGCGCTGACGCCGCCAGGCATACGGATAGAGGGAACAAGGGGTTACAGCGATGCCAGGAAAGGGCGACGCTCCGGTGCTTCCGGGCGCGCGGGCGGTTGCGCGGCACGTGCGCATCTCGCCGATGAAGGCGCGCCGGGTGGTCAACCTCGTCCGCGGCCTGCCCGCGAAGGAGGCGCTCACGGTGCTGCAGTTCGCGCCGCAGGCTGCGAGCGAGCAGGTGTACAAGGTGCTCGCTAGCGCGATCGCCAACGCGGAGAACAACGAGCGGCTGGACCCTGACGCGTTGCTCGTCAGCGAGGCGTTCGTGGACGAGGGCCCGACGATGAAGCGGTTCCAGCCGCGGGCGCAGGGTCGGGCGTACCGGATCCGCAAGCGCACCTGCCACATCACCGTGGCGGTCGAGGCGGTCGCGCCGGCAGCGCCGAGGAAGGCCGCGGCCAAGAAGGCCGCTCCGGCCACGGAGGCCGCACCGGCCGAAGCGCAGAGCAAGACGGAGGATGCCGAGTAATGGGTCAGAAGGTTCACCCCACTGGGTTCCGGCTCGGCATCTCGACCGACTGGAAGTCCCGCTGGTTCGCGGACAAGCTCTACAAGGACTACATCGGCGAGGATGTCAAGATCCGCCGCATGATGTCCAAGGGCCTCGAGCGTGCCGGGATTTCCAAGGTCGACATCGAGCGCACCCGCGACCGCGTCCGGGTCGACATTCACACCGCCCGGCCGGGCATCGTCATCGGCCGTAAGGGTGCGGAGGCCGACCGGATCCGCGGCGAGCTGGAGAAGCTCACCGGCAAGCAGGTCCAGCTCAACATCATCGAGGTGAAGAACCCCGAGTCGGACGCTCAGCTCGTCGCGCAGGGCGTGGCCGAGCAGCTGTCCAGCCGGGTCAGCTTCCGTCGGGCGATGCGCAAGGCCATGCAGTCGGCGATGAAGAACCCGGTCTGCAAGGGCATCCGGGTTCAGGTTTCGGGTCGCCTCGGCGGCGCCGAGATGAGCCGGACCGAGTTCTACCGTGAGGGCCGGGTTCCGCTGCACACGCTGCGGGCCAATATCGAGTACGGCTTCTTCGAGGCTCGTACCACGTTCGGTCGGATCGGTGTGAAGGTCTGGATCTACAAGGGCGACGCCGTCCCGGGCCGGGAGGCTCCGGCCGAGGCCGGTCCGTCCCGCCCGCGTCGTGGTGAGCGCGGCGACCGTCCCGAGCGTCCGCGCCGTGGTCGGTCGGGTTCGTCCGGCACCACGGCTGGTGGCACCGAGGCCGGTCGCGCTGCTGCGACCACCATCGCGCAGCAGGCCGAGACGCCGAGCGGCGAGCCGGTCGACAGCGCTGCTGTCGCCGCCGCTGCTGCTCCGGCAGAGACGCAGCAGGAGGGCTGACAGATGCTGATGCCGCGCAAGCCCCCGAAGGGCTTCCGCAAGCCGCACCACCCGGACCGCAGTGGCGCGTCCAAGGGTGGTAACCGGGTGGTGTTCGGCGAGTTCGGGATTCAGGCTCTCGAGCCGGCGTACGTGACGAACCGGCAGATCGAGTCGGCACGTATCGCGATGACTCGCCACATCAAGCGTGGTGGCAAGGTCTGGATCACGATCTTCCCGGACCAGGCCCTCACCAAGAAGCCCGCCGAGACCCGGATGGGTTCCGGTAAGGGTTCGCCCGAGTGGTGGGTCGCCAACGTCAAGCCGGGGCGGGTTCTCTTCGAGATGTCCTTCCCCAACGAGCAGACCGCGCGAGAGGCCATGCGTCGCGCGATCCACAAGCTCCCGATGAAGTGCCGCATTGTTACGCGCGAAGTGGGTGAATCCTGATGGCAGCGGGCGTTAAGGCGACCGAGCTGCGTGAGCTCTCCGAAGAGGAGCTGGTCACGAAGCTGCGGGAGGCCAAGGCGGAGCTGTTCAACCTCCGCGTACAGGCCGCAACCGGGCAGCTGGACAACAACCGGCGGTTGCAGGTCATCCGTCGGGAGATCGCCCGGATCTACACGATCATGCGTGAGCGCGAGCTGGGGCTCTCGGCCGCGCCGACTGAGGTGACTGCATCATGACCGAAGAGACTGCCACCGCCGCCGCGCGGTCGCGCCGCAAGGTCCGCGAGGGCCTGGTGACCAGCGACAAGATGGACAAGACCGTCGTTGTCGAGGTCGAGGACCGGGTTCGGCACGCGCTGTACGGCAAGATCATGCGCCGTACGGCCAAGCTGAAGGTGCACGACGAGCAGAACGCCGCTGGCACCGGTGACCGGGTTCTCATTATGGAGACCCGGCCGCTGAGCGCCACCAAGCGTTGGCGGATCGTGGAGATCCTGGAAAAGGCCAAGTAGCGAAGGCTCGAGCCCGGCGCTGCGTCGGGCGTAGGTTCCGCCAGGCTCCGGCCGCTCCGGCGGCCGGAGAACCGGCAGACATAGGAGATAGACGTGATTCAGCAGGAGTCGCGACTGCGCGTCGCCGACAACACGGGTGCTCGGGAGATCCTGTGCATCCGGGTTCTCGGTGGCTCGGGTCGGCGCTACGCGAGCATCGGCGACGTCATCGTGGCCACGGTCAAGGACGCGATCCCGGGTGCCGGTGTGAAGAAGGGCGACGTCGTCAAGGCTGTCGTCGTTCGCACGGCCAAGGAGAGGCGGCGGCCGGACGGCTCGTACATCCGCTTCGACGAGAACGCCGCCGTCATCATCAAGGACGGTGGGGACCCGCGCGGTACCCGCATCTTCGGCCCGGTGGGTCGGGAGCTGCGGGACAAGCGGTTCATGAAGATTATTTCCCTCGCGCCGGAGGTGTTGTGACCGTGAAGGTCAAGAAGGGCGACACGGTCGTCGTCATCGCCGGCAAGGACAAGGGTGCCAAGGGCAAGGTCATCGCGGCCTACCCGCGGCAGGACAAGGTCCTGGTCGAGGGCGTGAACCGGGTCAAGAAGCACACCCGAATCAGCACCACCCAGCGTGGCGCCAAGACCGGCGGCATCGTCACTCAGGAGGCCCCGATCCACGTCTCGAACGTGCAGGTCCTGGACTCCGACGGCAAGCCGACCCGCGTCGGTTACCGGTTCGACGACAACGGCCAGAAGGTCCGCATCGCGCGTAGCACCGGTAAGGACCTGTGATGACCACGGCTACCGAAAAGACCATGCCGCGCCTCAAGGAGCGGTACCGCAACGAGATCGTGGCCCAGCTGCGTGAGCAGAACAGCTACGGCAACCCCATGCAGGTGCCGCGGCTGGTCAAGATCGTCGTCAACATGGGTGTCGGCGAGGCTGCTCGCGACGCCAAGCTGATCGACGGCGCGGTCCGCGACCTCGCCACGATCACGGGCCAGAAGCCGCAGGTGCGGCGGGCGACCAAGTCCATCGCGCAGTTCAAGCTCCGCGAGGGCATGCCGATCGGCGCGAAGGTGACCCTCCGCGGCGACCGTATGTGGGAGTTCCTGGACCGGCTGCTGTCCATCGCGCTGCCGCGTATCCGTGACTTCCGCGGTCTGGACGGGCGCAAGCTCGACGGGCACGGCAACTACACGTTCGGTCTGACCGAGCAGTCGGTGTTCCACGAGATCGACCAGGACAGGATCGATCGCCAGCGGGGCATGGACATCACGGTGGTCACCACCGCCACGACTGACGACGAGGGTCGGGCGCTGCTCAAGCTCCTGGGCTTCCCGTTCAAGGAGAACTGAGATGGCCAAGAAGGCGCTGATCCTCAAGGCGGCCGCGAAGCCGAAGTTCTCGGTTCGCGCGTACACCCGCTGCCAGCGGTGCGGGCGTCCGAAGGCGGTCTACCGCAAGTTCGGGCTCTGCCGGGTCTGCATCCGGGAGATGGCCCACCGCGGTGAGCTGCCGGGTGTGTCCAAGGCTTCCTGGTAAGGGCGACCGCTTCCTGGCTCCGGCCGGGAACTCCTGTACCGATTAGGTATTGCTCTTCGCCGTAGGCCCGGGGCTGATGCCCCGGGAACCCCGGCGAGAAAGGCTGACGAAATCCATGACGATGACCGACCCGATCGCAGACATGCTCACGCGTCTGCGTAACGCCAACCAGGCGTACCACGATCAGGTGAAGATGCCCTACTCCAAGATCAAGGCGAACATCGCCGAGGTCCTGAAGGCCGAGGGTTACATCGCCACCTGGTCGGTCGAGGAGCCCGAGGAGGGCGCCGTCGGCAAGCGACTGGTCGTCGAGCTGAAGTACGGCCAGAACCGGGAGCGGAGCCTGGCCGGCATCAAGCGCGTGTCCAAGCCCGGTCTCCGGGTGTACGCCAAGTCGGACGGGCTCCCGCGGGTGCTCGGTGGGCTGGGCGTGGCGATCATTTCGACGTCCCAGGGACTGCTGACCGACCGGCAGGCCCGCAAGCGGAGTGTTGGCGGGGAAGTCCTCGCCTTCGTCTGGTAACGGGAGACTGGTAGAAATGTCGCGAATTGGACGTAAGTCGATCCCGGTGCCATCCGGCGTCGACATCACGATCGACGGGCAGACCGTCAAGGTCAAGGGCCCGAAGGGCGAGCTCCAGCACACCATCGCGGAGCCGATCACGGTCGAGCGCGCGGAGGACGGGCAGCTGAACGTCAACCGCCCGAACGACGAGCGCAAGGCCAAGGAACTGCACGGCCTGAGCCGTACCCTGGTCGCCAACATGATCGTCGGCGTGACCGAGGGCTACCGTAAGAGCCTGGAGATCGCCGGCACCGGTTACCGGGTCACTGCCAAGGGCTCGGACCTCGAGTTCGCGCTCGGGTTCTCGCACCCGGTGGTCGTCCCCGCCCCGGCGGGCATCACCTTCACGGTGGAGCGGCCGACCCTGTTCCACGTGGCCGGCATCGACAAGCAGCAGGTCGGTGAGGTCGCCGCCAACATCCGGAAGATCCGCCCGCCGGAGCCCTACAAGGGCAAGGGCGTCAAGTACCAGGGCGAGGTCATCCGCCGCAAGGCTGGAAAGGCAGGTAAGAAGTGAGCGCCACGCTGCTCAAGCGCCGCCGCGGCGTCGCCGCCAAGCGCGCCGTTGGGCGTGCGCGTCGGCACTTCCGCGTCCGCAAGAACGTCAGCGGTACGGCCGAGCGTCCGCGCCTGGTCGTCACCCGTTCGCTGCGGCACATGGTCGCCCAGATCGTCGACGACACCAAGGGTCACACCCTGGCGTCGGCGTCGACCCTGGACGCCTCGCTGCGCGGTGCGGAGGGCGACAAGAGCGCCCTCGCCGGCAAGGTGGGCGCCCTGCTCGCCGAGCGGGCCAAGGCCGCCGGCGTCTCCAAGGTCGTCTTCGACCGCGGTGGCAACCGGTACGCGGGGCGAGTCGCCGCGCTTGCCGACGCTGCCCGCGAAGCCGGGCTCGAGTTCTAACAACCCCGTCACGAGAGATAAGGAAGGCTGCTGATGCCAGGTCAACAGCGCCGTGGCGGCGGGTCCGGTGGCAACGAGGGTGGTCGCCGCGACAACCGCCGTGAGGGCGGCCGTGGAAACGCGCCCGTCGAGAAGACCCCGCACCTTGAGCGGGTCGTCGCGATCAACCGCGTCGCCAAGGTCGTGAAGGGTGGTCGTCGCTTCAGCTTCACCGCCCTGGTGATCGTGGGCGACGGCGACGGCACGGTCGGCGTGGGCTACGGAAAGGCCAAGGAGGTGCCCGCGGCGATCGCCAAGGGTGTCGAGGAGGCCAAGAAGCACTTCTTCAAGGTTCCGCGGATCGGCCAGTCGATCCCGCACCCGGTGACGGGTGAGGACGCGGCCGGCGTGGTGCTGCTCAAGCCGGCCTCGGCCGGTACGGGTGTCATCGCCGGTGGTCCGGTGCGTGCCGTGCTGGAGTGCGCGGGTATCCACGACGTGCTCTCCAAGAGCCTCGGCTCGTCCAACCCGATCAACATCGTGCACGCCACCGTGGCGGCCCTGAAGGGGCTTGAGTCCCCCGAGCAGGTCGCGGCGCGTCGTGGCCTGCCGGTGGAGGACGTCGCGCCGGCCGCCATGCTGGCGTCGCGTGCGGGGGTGGCGCGCTGATGGCACGCCTGAAGGTCACCCAGCTCCGGTCCGGTATCGGGACCAAGCAGAACCAGCGTGACTCGCTGCGTTCGCTCGGTCTCAAGCGGATCAACGACGTGGTGGTCAAGGAGGACCGGCCCGAGATCCGCGGCATGATCTTCACGGTCAACCACCTCGTGAAGGTCGAGGAGGTCGAGTAATGACGATCAAGGTGCACCACCTGCGCCCGGCGCCCGGTTCCAAGACCGCGAAGACCCGTGTGGGTCGCGGTGAGGGTTCCAAGGGCAAGACCGCCGGTCGCGGTACCAAGGGCTCCAAGGCCCGCAAGAACATCTCGGCGGCGTTCGAGGGTGGGCAGATGCCCATCCACATGCGGCTGCCGAAGGTGAAGGGCTTCAAGAACAGGTTCAAGGTGGTCTTCCAGGTGGTCAACCTGGACCGGCTCGCCGAGCTGTTCCCGAACGGCGGCCAGGTCGGCCCGCTCGAGCTGGTTGAGGCCGGCGCGGTCCGCAAGGGCCAGCCGGTCAAGGTCCTCGGCACCGGGGACCTTGGCGGGGTGGCGCTCCAGGTGTCGGCGCACGCGTTCAGCGCGTCGGCCAAGGAGAAGATCGCCGCCGCCGGTGGCTCCGTCACCGAGCTGTAAGGCGTACGACCTCGGCGCCCGTCCAGTTGCGAGCAACTGGCGGGCGCCTAGGTCTGCCTGGGGCCCATGCGCCCGGTAATATCGGAATCGGTTTATGTAGCCGGGCGCACCTGCCCGGAGCGGGACAGGGCTGTTAGAGTCCCATCCCAGCCATGGATTCCGGGCACTCGCCCGGGATGCACCCCGACCCGCCAGGGATCACCGGCGGCCCGCCTCGCGCAGGAGGAAGAAGTTGCTGTCCGCCTTTCTCAGTGCGTTCCGTACGCCTGACCTGCGCAAGAAGCTGCTGTTCACAGTAGGCATCATCGCGGTCTACCGGCTGGGTGCCACGCTGCCCAGCCCGGGCGTCTCGTACGGCAACGTGCAGAAGTGCCTTGACTCCATCTCGGGCGATACGACGGGCCCGCTGAATCTGCTCAACCTCTTCTCCGGCGGGGCGCTGCTCCAGCTCTCGGTCTTCGCGCTGGGCATCATGCCCTACATCACCGCGTCGATCATCCTGCAGCTGCTGACCGTCGTGATCCCGCGCCTCGAGCAGCTCCGCAAGGAGGGCCAGGCCGGCCAGGCGAAGATCACGCAGTACACCCGCTACCTGACGCTGGGCCTTGGTGTGCTCCAGGCGTCGGCGTTCGTGGCCCTGGCCCGTTCCGGCCAGCTGTTCCAGAACCGTTGCGACCAGTTCCCGATCATCCCCGAGGGCACCGGCATCCCGGACTGGTTGACGCTGGCCATCTTGGTGATCACCATGACCGCCGGCACCGGCATGGTCATGTGGCTCGGCGAGCTGATCACCGACCGCGGTGTCGGCAACGGCATGTCGGTCCTGATCTTCACCTCGATCGCGGCCCGGCTGCCCGGCGAGGGCTGGCAGATCAAGACCAGCAAGGGCTGGGACATGTTCGCCCTGGTCATCGCGCTGGTTCTGGTGGTCATCACCGCGGTCACCTTCATCGAGCAGGCGCAGCGCCGGATCCCGGTGCAGTACGCCAAGCGGATGATCGGCCGGCGGATGTACGGCGGCACCTCGACCTACATCCCGCTCAAGGTCAACCAGGCGGGTGTCATCCCGGTCATCTTCGGCTCGTCGCTGCTCTACCTACCGCAGCTGGCTCTCCAGTTCTTCGACCAGAACGACCCCGGCAAGATCCAGGCCTGGATCCAGAACAACCTGGTCGCACCGGCCAGCCCGATCTACATCACGGTCTACTTCCTGTTGATCATCTTCTTCACGTACTTCTACGTGTCGATCACGTTCAACCCGACCGAGGTCGCGGACAACATGAAGAAGTACGGCGGGTTCGTGCCGGGCATCCGTCCGGGCAAGCCGACCGCCGACTACCTGGACTTCATCCTCAGCCGGATCACCCTGCCGGGCGCGCTCTACCTGGGCATCATCTCGATCCTGCCGAACTTCTTCTTCATCTGGCTGGACAACCAGCAGTACCAGAACTTCCCGTTCGGTGGCACCGCTGTGCTCATCATGGTCGGCGTCGGTCTGGAGACCGTGAAGCAGATCGAGAGCCAACTGATGCAGCGGAACTACGAAGGGTTCCTGCGGTAGATGAGACTCGTTCTGGTTGGCCCGCCCGGCGCGGGCAAAGGCACACAGGCCGAGTTCATCGCCGCACACCTCTCGGTGCCCAAGATCTCGACCGGGGACATCTTCCGGTCGAACGTCACCCAGGGCACGCCACTCGGTGTCGAGGCAAAGCGCTACATGGACGCTGGCGAGCTGGTCCCGGACGAGGTCACCATCAACATGGTCCGGGATCGGCTGGCCGAGCCCGACGCCAGCGAGGGCTTTCTGCTCGACGGCTTCCCGCGGACCACTCCGCAGGCCGCCGCTCTGGACAAGCTCCTCGCTGACCTGGGCACCGCGCTGGATCTGGTCCTGGAGCTGGTGGTCGACGACGACGAGGTGATCCGGCGGCTCTCCGGCCGGCGTACCTGCCGGGGTTGCGGCAAGATCTGGCACGTCGAGTTCGACGCCACCACCCGTCCGGGCATCTGTGACCGGTGCGGCGCCGAGCTGTTCCAGCGCGACGACGACAAGCCGGAGACCATCGCGACCCGTCTGCGGGAGTACAGCGAGAAGACCGCCCCCCTGGTCGACTACTACGGCGCCCAGGGCAAGCTGGTCGGGATCGACGCCACGGGCCCCGTGGAGGACGTCACCACCCGGGCCATCGACGCGCTGCGGTCGTACGGCGGCTGAGGTCCCGCCGCATCGCGGCGGATAGAGTGCGAACAGCGGGGTACGCGAGACGTGCCCCGCTGTTTCGGCAACGAAAGGTAACCGCTCCATGCGTCGTCCCCAGCTGGACATCCAGCTGAAGACCCCTGACCAGATCGAGATGATGCGCGCCGCCGGTCTGGTGGTCGCCGAGGCCCTGCGTCGCATGCGCGAGGCGGTGGCGCCGGGCGTGAGCACCGCCGATCTGGATGCCATTGCCGAGTCGACGATCCGGGAGGCGGGTGCCGTCCCGTCGTTCAAGGGGTACCACGGCTTCCCGGCGTCGATCTGTTCCTCCGTGAACGAGCAGATCGTGCACGCGATCCCCGCGCCGGACCAGGTCCTGGCCGACGGCGATCTCATCTCGATCGACTGCGGCGCGGTGCTGAACGGTTGGCACGGCGACTCCGCGATCACCGTCGGGGTCGGTGACGTCGATCCGGCGCTGCTGAAGATGGCCGAGGTCGCCGAGGACGCCATGTGGGCCGGCATCGCCGCCGCTGCCCGCGGTGCGGCCAACGGCAAGGGCCGCCTCACCGACATCTCGCACGCCGTGGAGACCGCCGTTCGCAAGGGCGGCCGTTACGGCATCGTCGACGGCTACGGCGGGCATGGCATCGGCACTGAGATGCACCAGGATCCGCACGTGCTCAACCATGGCCGGCCGGGCAAGGGGCCGCGTCTGGTCCCCGGCATGGCGCTGGCGATCGAGCCGATGATCACCATGGCCTCGCCGCGCACGGTCGAACTGGCCGACGGCTGGACGGTCGTCACGCGGGACGGGTCGATAGCGGCGCACGTCGAGCACTCGATGGCGCTGTTGCCCGACGGCGTCTGGGTGCTCACCGCCTTCGACGGGGGCCGAGCCCGCCTGGGTGGCCTCGTGACGGCCCGCCAGCCCGCCGAGTCGACGACCTCCTGACCTCCGGCCCCGCCGGCGACCCTCGCCGCGTGACGCCAGCGCCAGCGTGTCGATCGACTCCGTATCGCCGCTGTGGCGGCATCAGATCGCTGGATCACCCTGAGATCGACGATGTGGTCCCGGGGCCGCCCGGCGGGTCGGGCACCGCTGGCGCGGCGGTGGCATGCTTGCCGGCATGGGCGGGCGCGACGAGATGCGGGCGGCGGACGCGGACCGGGAGACGGTGGCCGAGCGGTTGCGGGTAGCGCTCAACGAGGGCCGTCTGGACCTGCACGAGTACGACGAGCGGCTGCAACGGGCGTTTGCCGCGCGCACGTACGGCGAGTTGGACGCGCTGCTGACCGATCTGCCGCCGGTGATGCCGAAGCAGCGGTCTGCCCTGGAGGCGGTGCCGGCCGCCGGTGTGCCGGTCGGCAGTCCCGACGAGCCGGCCGCCGGTGTGGTGCGCAGGGTGACCGCCCGGTGGTTGGCTGAGGTCTGGTTGCCGTACCTGCGGGTGATTGCCGTCGTGGTGACCGTCTGGGCGGTGACCTCCCTGCTCAGTGGCGAGCTGCTGTACTTTTGGCCGGTCTGGGTGGCCGGGCCGTGGGGGGCGGTGCTGGCGATCCGCACGGTCGCGGGCCTGACCCGGGGTGAGCCACGACGTGAGGCCATCGAGCGGGAGCGCCGCCGCCAGCGCAAACGAGCCAAGCGCGAGCGCCGCCGCGAACTGCGACCCACCGACCCAGACGAACCACACGATCCCCCCAGAACCCCCAGAACCCCCTGACCACCCCACCCACCGCCCGACCACCCCCCACCCCCCGCCCCACCCACCCAGCCACCCCCACCGTCGATCATGAAGTTGTTGTCGCGACACGCCGTGATTGAGGGCAACAACTTCATGATCAACGCGGTTTGGCGGCGCGGTTGAGCGCGGGTGGGGTGGCCGGTTTTGCGGCGGCCCGCAGGCGGGCGTACACTTTCAGATCGGCGCACAGCGTCCACTCCGGCATGCCCACCCTGCGCTTCGGTGGGAGCTGGAGCCGCGGCTGGCGCGGGCTTCTGATTCTGATCAGATTTCCGTGTAAGACGTTGTGGGCCGCCCGGAGCAATCGACGTCAGGACAGCGGAGGACATGCCGAAAAAAGACGGAGCCATTGAGATCGAGGGTCGGGTCATCGAGCCCCTGCCGAACGCCATGTTCCGGGTAGAGCTCGCGAACGGCCACAAGGTGTTGGCTCACATCAGCGGCAAGATGCGGCAGCACTACATCCGCATCCTTCCGGAGGACCGGGTCGTCGTCGAACTTTCGCCGTACGACCTGACCCGCGGGCGCATCGTCTACCGCTACAAGTAGTCCTGACGACGGCCGGGAAGTCCCGTGTCCGTCTTCGACGTCCGGTGTCGCGCATGGCGCGTCCCCGGGCCAGATGGGAAGTAAGGCAACCGTGAAGGTCAAGCCGAGCGTCAAGAGGATCTGCAACAAGTGCCGGGTTATCCGCCGGCACGGCCGGGTCATGGTCATCTGCAGCGACCCGCGCCACAAGCAGCGCCAGGGCTGACTCAGTCCCACCGGCCGTGATACGGCCGGTCGGATCGGTCCCGGCCGCAGATCCAGGCAGCACAGCACATGCTCGTCCCAGCCGCGAGCGGTACGCAGCGCGTACTCAATCGTGGTTGACCCCCGGTCGGAGGCCGGGGCCCGCTTGGGCAGCGACCGATCCCGGTCGCCGGCGCTGACAGCGTCGGAAGGACGGGACGGCCGGTAGCGGGGTGGGGCGGGTCCACACCTCCGCCACACATCACGAGGAGTACGCCCGCACATGGCACGTCTAGTCGGCGTGGATCTCCCCCGCGAGAAGCGGATGGAGATCGCGCTCACCTACATCTTCGGGGTCGGTCGCACCCGCGCCCTGGAGACACTCGCCGCTACCGGCATCTCGCCGGACAAGCGCGCTCGGGACCTCACGGACGAGGAGCTCGTGCAGCTCCGCGACCACATCGAGGGCAACTACAAGGTTGAAGGCGACCTGCGCCGCGAGGTCGCCGCTGACATCCGCCGCAAGGTCGAGATCGGCTGCTACGCCGGCATCCGGCACCGCCGGGGCCTGCCCGTGCGTGGCCAGCGGACCAAGACCAACGCGCGGACCCGCAAGGGCCCGAAGCGGACTGTCGCCGGCAAGAAGAAGCCCGGCAAGAAGTAGTTCTTACCCGGATGACGGGGTCGGCCGCCGTCGAGGCGGGCCAGGCCGCAACCCAGTCCGGAAAGTCAACTAGGAGCGCACAGACTTATGCCACCGAAGGCTCGTGCCGGAGCCGCTGTAAAGAAGGTCCGGCGCAAGGAACGCAAGAACGTCGCCCACGGGCAGGCGCACATCAAGAGCACGTTCAACAACACCATCGTGTCCATCACGGACCCGACCGGTGCGGTCATCTCCTGGGCCTCCGCTGGCCAGGTGGGCTTCAAGGGCTCCCGCAAGTCGACTCCGTTCGCCGCGCAGCTGGCCGCCGAGGCCGCCGCGCGTCGCGCCATGGAGCACGGCATGCGCAAGGTCGACGTGTTCGTCAAGGGCCCCGGCTCCGGCCGGGAAACCGCCATCCGTTCGCTGCAGGCCGTGGGCCTCGAGGTCGGGCAGATCGCCGACGTCACCCCGCAGCCGCACAACGGGTGCCGTCCGCCGAAGCGTCGCCGGGTCTGAGAGGTAGAGAGAGATGGCTCGTTACACCGGTGCAGACTGCCGCCGTTGCCGGCGGGAGAAGATGAAGCTGTTCCTCAAGGGCAGCAAGTGCGATGGTCCGAAGTGCCCGTTCGAGTCCCGGCCGTTCCCGCCCGGGCAGCACGGCCGCGGCCGCACGAAGGAGACGGAGTACCTGCTCCAGCTCCGTGAGAAGCAGAAGGCCCGTCGTGTCTACGGCGTGCTGGAGAAGCAGTTCCGCGGTTACTACGAGGAAGCCGTCGGCAAGCAGGCCAAGACCGGTGAGGTCCTCCTGCAGATCCTCGAGTCGCGGCTGGACAACGTCGTTTACCGGGCCGGCTACGCCCACTCGCGGGACATGGCCCGCCAGCTGGTCAAGCACGGTCACTTCACGGTGAACGGCAAGAAGGTCGACATCCCGTCGTACCGCGTCAAGGAGCACGACATCATCGAGGTCCGGGGTAAGAGCAAGGAGCTCACCCCGTTCGTGGTGGCGCAGGCTCAGGCCGGTTCGAAGACGGTGCCGGCCTGGCTGGAGGCTATCCCCAGCCAGATGAAGGTGCTCGTGCACTCCCTCCCGGCCCGGCAGGTCATCGACACGCAGGTCCAGGAGCAGCTGATCGTCGAGCTCTACTCCAAGTAGTCGGGCTCGTTGCGGTGGTCCGCCCTTCGGGGCGGGCCACCGGAACAGTTTGTGTCGCGGACGTCAAATAGCGGGCGTCCCGGAAGAGAAGAGACAACATGCTCATCAGCCAGCGACCCTCCCTCTCCGAGGAGTCGATCAACGAGACCCGGTCGCGGTTCGCCATCGAGCCGCTCGAGCCGGGCTTCGGCTACACGCTGGGCAACTCGCTGCGGCGCACGCTGCTGTCGTCGATCCCGGGTGCGGCGGTCACCTCGATCAAGATCGACGGCGTGCTGCACGAGTTCACCACGATCCCCGGTGTCAAGGAGGACGTGGTCGAGCTCGTCATGAACATCAAGGAGCTGTGCGTCAGCTCCGAGCACGACGAGCCGGTCAGCATGTACCTGCGCAAGCAGGGCCCGGGCGACGTGACGGCGGGCGACATCCAGCCCCCGGCCGGCGTCTCGGTGCACAACCCGGACCTCAAGCTCGCGACCCTGAACGGCAAGGGCCGGCTCGACATGGAGCTGACCGTCGAGCGGGGCCGGGGCTACGTGACGGCCGCACAGAACAAGCAGTCCGGTGCCGAGATCGGCCGCATCCCGGTGGACTCGATCTACTCGCCGGTGCTGAAGGTGACCTACCGCGTCGAGGCGACCCGCGTCGAGCAGCGCACCGACTTCGACCGGCTCATCATCGACGTCGAGACCAAGCCGTCGATGGGTCCGCGCACCGCGCTGGCCTCCGCCGGTTCGACGCTGGTGGAGCTGTTCGGGCTGGCCCGTGAGCTGGACGAGACGGCCGAGGGCATCGACATCGGGCCGTCCCCGCAGGACGCCCAGCTGGCGGCTGACCTCGCTCTGCCGATCGAGGAGCTGGACCTGACCGTCCGCTCCTACAACTGCCTCAAGCGCGAGGGCATCAACTCCGTTGGTGAGCTCATCGGGCGTACCGAGGCCGACCTCCTCGACATCCGCAACTTCGGTCAGAAGTCGATCGACGAGGTCAAGATGAAGCTCGCCGGGATGGGTCTCGGGCTGAAGGACTCGGCTCCGAACTTCGACCCGGCGCACGTCGTGGACACCTTCGGCGAGGCCGACTACGACACCGACGACTACCGCGAGACCGAGCAGCTCTAGTCCGCGCTGCCGCCACAACTGAGGAGCACCAAAAATGCCCACGCCCACCAAGGGCCCCCGCCTCGGCGGCAGCCCCTCGCACGAGCGGCTGATGCTCGCCAACCTGGCCACCGCGCTGTTCCAGCACGGCAAGATCCAGACCACCGAGACGAAGGCCCGGCGGCTGCGTCCGCTGGCCGAGCAGCTCATCACCAAGGCCAAGCGCGGCGACCTCGCCTCGCGGCGGCGGGTGCTGGGTGTCGTCAAGGACAAGGACGTCGTCTACGCCCTGTTCGACCAGATCGCGCCCCGGTACTCCAACCGCCCCGGCGGTTACACCCGGATCGTGAAGACCGGTCCGCGCAAGGGTGACAACGCGCCGATGGCCATCATCGAGCTGGTGGAGGAGCTTCAGGTCGCCGAGCCGAAGGCGAACAAGAAGACCGCCGCCCGCAAGGCCGCGCAGCAGGACAAGGTCGAGGCGCTCGCCCCGGCCGAGGAGGCTCCGAAGTCGGCCGACGTCGACCAGGACTCCGAGGCGCCGGTGTCGGCCTCCGGTGACACCGCCGAGGCGCGCGAGGACAGCGACCTCGCCACCGAGGAGAACAAGGCCTGACCTCGGGCATCAGTGCGGGCCCGGCACCCCTTTCGGGGTGTCGGGCCCGACCCGTAACAGGAGGTACGAGGTGGACGAGCGGATTCGGCTGCGGCTGGACGTCTCGTACGACGGCGCGGCTTTCTCCGGCTGGGCGCCCCAGCCGACGCGGCGGACCGTCGCCGGGGTGCTCGTCGAGACCCTGGATCTGGTCCTGGGAGCGGGCACCGCGACCGGTCTGACCGTCGCGGGTCGGACCGATGCCGGGGTGCACGCCTCCGGTCAGGTCTGCCACCTGGACCTGCCCGTCGAGGTGTGGCGGGAGCACGAGGGACGGCTGCTGCGCCGGCTGGCGCGGCTGCTCCCCACCGACGTGCGGGTGCGGGCGATGACCGAGGTGCCCGCCGACTTCGACGCCCGCTTTTCGGCCACCTTCCGACGGTACGAGTACCGGGTGACCGACGCCCCGTACGGCGCGGAGCCGCTGCGCCGGCACGAGGTGTTGGCCTGGCCGCGCGCGCTGGACCTGGCGGCCCTGAACACCGCTGCCGAGGGTCTGGTGGGTGAGCACGACTTCGCCGCGTACTGCCGGCGCAAGGAGAACGCGACGACGCTGCGCGAGGTGACCCGACTGGACTGGCGGCGTGACCCGGACGGCGTCCTGGTCGCCACCGTGCAGGCCGACGCGTTCTGCCAGGCGATGGTGCGCAGTCTCGTGGGGGCGATGCTCGCGGCCGGCGACGGTCGCCGGCCGGTGCGGTGGCCGGGCAGTCTGCTCGACCGGCAGGAGCGTTCCAGCGAGGTGACGGTGGCTCCGGCGCACGGGTTGACGCTGGTGGCGGTCGGCTACCCGGACGACCCGGCCGACTACGCCCGACGCGCGGACCTGACGCGTCGGCTGCGCGTACCGGTCGAGGGCTGACGACTGTCGCATCCGATCGGCACCGGGACCCACGCGGGCCGGGCCGGGACGACGACGGGTGTGCCACCTTCTCGGCGGCACACCCGTTGAGACGCGGTGGCGGATCAGTCGCCGGGCAGATCGTCGTCCCCGCTGCCGTTCTGGCTGCCGCTTCCCTGGGTGGGCGCTGGCGTCGGCTGCTCGGCCGTGCCGGTCTCGGCTCGCCGTTGCAGGACACCGCGGCTCAGGTGTACCTCGATCATGTCGAACAGGATTTCCCGGATCCTGGTGTCGCCGGACCTGACCGCGGTGCCGTCGGCGCGGACCACCAGCGCGTACGCCAGGTAGTGGCCCCGGACCTGCCAGCCGACCCGTGCCGGAGCGCTGGTCAGCGCGTCGGTGTCGGCGCCGTCGGTGAGGCCACGGAACCGACCCTGCCGGTCGTCGAGGATCTGCCGGATTCGGTCCCGAGCCCGCTCGGCGCTGACCTTGTCGGTGAGGTTGAACAGGCCGGTGGTGATCAGGTGGTCGCCGCCGGGAGCCCGCAACGTCGCCCGGACGACCTGGTTGCAGCCGAGCAGGACCAGCAGGTTGGCGACCTCGTCGGTGGCGGCGACGGCACAACTGCCGCTGGACTGGGTCTTGAGCACCTGGTAGGCGGCCTGTCCGTCGGCAAGTTTGAGTTCCTTGCCGGGGAAGAGTTCCTTCGCGGTGAGCGGCGCCTGGTCGGTGAACCGGGAGTCCAGATCCTGCCGTTGGGCGGGAGCCGACGCGGAGGCGTTCGGCTGGTACGTCGGGGTGGGCTGAGGGTCCGGATCGCGATCCGCCAGGAGCGCGGCGGCGCCCAGGCCGCAGAGCGCGAGCAGCACGAGGACGGCTGCGCCGCCGACCAGTACCTGCCAGAGCCTCCCGCCCCCGCGCCGCGCGGGCGTCTCCACCGGTTGGGCCGACGTGTAGACCTGGCTGCGGGGAGCCGCGATCGGGGCGCTGACGCGGGCGGGCGGCGGCGGTTGGGTCGACGGCAGCACCAACTGGTTGGGTCGGGGCAGCGACGGCGCGGGGAACCGCGACGGTGAGGGACCGGCTGGCGGAGGCGGACCGGCGCCGAGCACGTCCAGGTCGGACCCGGGCTCGGGGTCCTCGAATGCGTCCTCTTCGGACTCGTACCGATACACCATGTCGCCCAGAGTAGGAGTGATTGTCCCTTTAGGGGATAATATTGGGGAAATGTAGGTGTGGGCAGTGTCGTGACCCGCCGGAGCCGGTGCGAGAATTGCCGCGTGACCGGCGACCACTACTTCACCGCGCAGCCCGCCAGCGACGCACCGGCGCGCGAGGTCGAATTCTCCGTCGCCGACCGCGACTACCGGCTCGTCTCGGCCGGTGGTGTCTTCTCCGCCAGCCGTCTCGACCCCGGCACCGCCGTACTCCTGCGCAAGGCCGACCTGCCCGCCGCCGACACCACCGGCGACCTGCTCGACCTCGGCTGTGGGTTCGGCCCCATCGCGTGCGTCCTGGCCGACGTGGCACCGGCGAGCACCGTCTGGGCGGTCGACGTCAACGCCCGCGCCCGCGACCTCACCACCGCCAACGCGGCGAGGATCGGTGCCGGCGACCGGGTCCGGGTGAGCGCGCCGGACGACGTACCGGCGGATCTGACGTTCGCCGAGCTGTGGTCCAACCCGCCCATCCGCATCGGAAAGGACGAGCTGCACGAGCTGCTGCTGCGCTGGCTGCCCCGACTCGCCCCGGACGGCGTGGGGTGGCTGGTCGTCGCCCGGCACCTCGGCGGCGACTCGCTCCAACGCTGGCTCACCAACCAGGGCTGGCAGGTCGAGCGGCACGCCAGCCAGAAGGGCTTCCGGGTGCTGCGCGTCACCCGGTAATTGGATGTCCCTGGCGGCCCCGGCTGGGGCAGTATCCCCGCGTGGGATACGTGGACGTGGCAGCGGTCGGGCACAGCCTGCCGGACGGTCGGGAACTCTTCGCCGACGTGTCGTTCCGGGTCGGTGAGGGGGCCAAGGTCGCCCTGGTCGGGCCGAACGGCGCGGGCAAGACGACGCTGCTGAGAATGGTCGCCGGTGACCTGCCGATCCAGACGGGCGGCGTCGCGCGCGCCGGCGGGCTGGGCGTGATGCGGCAGTTCATCGGCATGATCGGTGACGAGACGACGCTGCACGACCTCGCCCTGTCGCTGGCCCCGCCGGCGCTGCGCGACGCCGGCCGCCGGCTCGGCGAAACCGAGGCGGCCATGCGGGCGGCCGAGGCCCACGGCAAGTTCAGCAACACCGCGGGCAAGGCACAGCTGGCGTACGCCGACGCGCTGGGCGCCTGGGGCGAGGCCGGCGGGTACGACGCCGAGGTGCTGTTCGACACCGTCGCGACCATCGTGCTCGACCAGCCGTGGGACGCCGTTCGGGAGCGGCCGGTGCGCACGCTCTCCGGCGGGCAGCAGAAACGGTTCGCCCTGGAGCTGCTGCTGCGCGGCCCGGACGAGGTGCTGCTGCTCGACGAGCCGGACAACTTCCTCGACGTGCCCGGCAAACGGTGGCTGGAGGCGCGGCTGCGCGAGTCGACGAAGTCGGTGCTCTACGTCTCACACGACCGCGAGTTGCTGGCCCAGACCGCCGACCGGGTGGTGGCCGTCGAGGGCGGCAGCGCCTGGGTGCACCCGGGTGGCTTCGCCAGTTGGTACGAGGCGCGGGTCGCCCGGCACGCCCGCCTCGACGAGCTGCGCCGACGCTGGGACGAGGAACACCAGAAGCTGCGCGAGCTGATGCTGATGTACAAGCAGAAGGCGGCGTACAACGACGGGTTGGCCTCGCGCTACCAGGCCGCGCAGACCCGGCTGCGCAAGTTCGAGGAGGCCGGGCCTCCGCCCGTACCCCCGAAGGACCAGGACATCCGGATGCGGCTGACCGGCGGGCGGACCGGCAAGCGCGCGGTCGTCTGCGACAAGCTCGAGCTGGACGGCCTGACATTCCCCTTCGACCTGGAGATCTGGTACGGCGACCGGGTGGCGGTCCTCGGTGCCAACGGCACCGGCAAGTCGCACTTCCTGCGGCTGCTGGCGCGCGGTGGCAGCGACCCGGACCCGGCGAACGGGCCGGTCGACGGCGCGGGTGCGCTCGCCCCGGTGGCGCACGACGGTGTGGCCCGGCTCGGCGCGCGGGTCCGTCCCGGGCACTTCTCGCAGACCCACGACCGACCGGAGCTGATGGGGAAGACGCTCGTCGAGATCCTGTGGCGGGGTGACGAGCACCGCCAGGGGATGGACCGGCACGCGGCAATGGGGGTGCTCAGCCGGTACGAGTTGGCCGGGCAGGGTGACCAGCGCTTCGGCACCCTCTCCGGTGGGCAGCAGGCCCGTTTCCTGGTGCTGCTGCTGGAGCTGTCCGGGGCGACTCTGCTGCTGCTCGACGAGCCGACCGACAACCTCGACCTGGCGAGCGCCGAGGCGCTGGAGGTCGGCCTGAACGCCTTCGAGGGGACGGTGATCGCGGTCACCCACGACCGGTGGTTCACCCGCTCCTTCGACCGGTTCGTGCTGTTCCGCAGTGACAACGAAGTGGTGGAGACCCCGGAACCCGTCTGGGACGTCGGCTGATCGGTCGTCGGGCAGGAGGGCGTCCGGCCGGCATAGGGTGGATCTCGTGACTGAGATGACCTATCGCCGGCTGGGCGACTCCGGGCTCGTGGTGTCCGTCGTCGGAATCGGCTGCAACAACTTCGGCCGCAAGCTGGACCTCGACGGCACGCGAGCGGTGGTGGACGCGGCCCTGGACGCCGGGATCAACCTGTTCGACACCGCCGACATCTACGGCGAACCGCAGGGTGGCTCGGAGGAGCTGCTCGGGCAGGCGCTCAAAGGCCGCCGGGACGACGTCGTGGTGGCCACCAAGTTCGGCATGGACATGAACGGCCTCAACGGGCCCGACTTCGGCGCCCGGGGCGCGCGGCGCTACATCGCCCGCGCGGTCGAGGCGTCGCTGCGTCGGCTCGGCACCGACCACATCGACCTCTACCAGATGCACGAGCCCGACCCGGGTACGCCGATCGACGAGACCCTCGCCGCCCTGGACGACCTGGTCCGCGACGGCAAGGTGCGCTACCTGGGCAACTCCAACTTCGCCGGCTGGCAGGTCGCCGACGCGGACTGGGTCGCCTCGTCCAACGGCCGGGCCCGCTTCATCAGCGCGCAGAACCACTACAGCCTGCTGGAACGCTCGGTGGAGGCCGAGGTGATCCCGGCCTGCGAGCGGTTCGGCCTCGGCATGCTGCCGTTCTTTCCGCTCGCCAACGGCCTGCTCACCGGCAAGTACAAGCGCAGCGAGCAGCCGCCGGCCGGCAGCCGCCTCTCCGGCGGTGGCCGGTACGCCGACCGGCTCGCCGCCGCGGACTGGGACACCATCGAGGCGATCGAGGCGTACGCGAACGAGCGGGGTCTGACGATGCTCCAGGTGGCGATCGGTGGGCTGGCCGCCCAGCCGGCGGTGACCTCGGTGATCGCCGGTGCCACCACCGCCGAGCAGGTGCACGCCAACGCCGCCGCCGGCACCTGGGAGCCGACCGACGACGACCTGACGGCCCTGCGCGACATCCTCTGAGCCCGGTGCCGTCCCGGTTCCGTCGCTCGACGGCTCGCCGCGCTTGATCCACTCGCGTTCCTTGAAGTCGGGGTGACCTGTTGCGCTGGACACCCCGACCTCAGGGAAGCCGAGTCGATCACGAGTCGGTCAGATGGTGGTGCGGCGGCGGCCGAACAGCATGGCCACCCCCATCGCCAGGGCGACGACGACCAGGCCGGCCGCCGCGTACGGCCACCAGCCCGTGCCGCCCGCGCCGTCAGCCGTTCTGGTCACCGCGACCGGCTCCGGCGGGGGCGGAGACTGCGCGGCACGGGCCTGCACCGTTGCGGTGGCCTCACCCGGCAGTGGGGCGGGGGAGTTCACCGTGACCTTCCAGGTGCCGGCGGTGAGCACCGGACCGCTGCTGTAGAAGCCCTGCCCCTCAGGCTGCGGCTCCAACTGCACCGGCCCGATTTCCTGCCCGTCCGGGCCGGTGGCGGTGAGGATCAGTCGCACCACCCGGTCCAGCCGACGCCCGTCGGGGTAGGTGGCCTGGATGGTGACCCCCTCGGCGCCGTCGCCGGCCACCATGAGTTTGAGCTTGTCGGCCTGCCCTGCCCGGGCGGCCTGAGCAGCCTGAGCGGCCGCGGGGGCAGCGGCGAACACGGTCAGGGTCAGTCCGACCAGGACGGCGGCGACCACCGTGCGGATACGCGTCATGGACGTCCACTCCCTCATGAGCGAGGCCCCTCCCCGACACCGGAGCGTCGGGAAGGGGCCTCGATCGGATCAGAGCTGGCGACCGGGTGCCAGCCGGGTGGCGTCGCCACCGAGCCGGCCGGTGCCCTTGACCGGCTCGCCGTCATTGGCCTTGACGCCGGCCTTGCTGGCCGTACCGCCGAGCCGCACGATCATGGCGTCGGCGTCCCGGGTGAGGGTGTCCCGGATCTCGGCCTCGGCCACCAGGGTGGCGTCGGTGGCGAGGTCCCGGAACTGGGTCAGCTGCTTGACCGCCTTGTTGTCGTTGCCGGCCGCCTCGGCCTGGCGGGCCGCGTCGAGCTTGGCCGTCAACTGCTTGTGCGCCTTGGCCGACAACCGTCCCGTCGCCTTGAACCGGTCCAGCAGGAACTGCATGTCCCGGAACGAGGTGGTGACGAAGAACCGGACGTTCGAGGTCGTCGTGTTGCCGGCCTTGTCGGTCGCGGTGACGGTCAGCTCGTGCAGGCCGAGCGACAGCTCGTACATGGCCTGCAGGGTGCCGCTGGCGTACGCCTTGCCGTCGAGCTGGCCGACCACGGACGCGATGCCCGAGGTCGGGTCGACGGCCTGCCACGACACCCGTACGTCCTGGCTGTCGCCGTAGAGCTGGCCGTCGGCGACACCGGAGACCAGCAGCGTCGGCTTGGTGCCGTCGATCTTCAGGATCGCCGACTTGAGCGTCTCGACGTTGCCCGCCTTGTCGGTCGAGCGGTAGAGCAGCTCGTGCTGCCCGTCACCGGTCACCGCGACCGGCTCCGAGTACGGCGTCCACGCGCCACCGTCCAGCGACCACTCGACCGTCTTCACACCGGAACCGGCGTCGGTCGAGGTCAGCACCACCGGGATCGTCCCGTTGTGCCAGCCCGCGTCGTTCGCCGGAGCGAACGTCGCCGTGGTGACCGGTGCGGTGGCGTCGATCTTGACCGAGACGGTCTTCGTCGACTCCACGTTGCCGGCCTTGTCGGTCGAGCGGAACCGCAGCTCGTGCTCGCCGTCGCCGCTGATCGCCACCGGCGCGGTGTAGTCCGTCCAGGCGGTCGCGGAATCCAGCTGGTACTGCGTACCGGCCAGTCCGCTGCCACCGGCCTCGTCGGCGGCGGTCAGGGTGACCGTCACCGGCCCGGTGTACCACCCGTCGGTGGGGGTGCCCGACACCGCCGCCGTCGTCACCGGAGCGGTCTCGTCGACCGCCCTGGTGCTGAGCCGGAAGTAGTCGAACGCGGCCGTCTTCGACGCCGTCTGGTTGGCGCCGAGGGTGAACAGACCGACCTTCGGGGTGGCACCCACCGCGCTGTTGGTCAGCGCCTGCAACGCGGTCCAGGTCGTCCCGTCGGTCGAGTACGACGCGGTGAAGGTGTCACCGGTGCGGGCCAGCCGCAGGTACCACACCGCCGAGGTCAGGCTGGCTGCCTCCGGCTGCGGGTTCTGCACCACCCCGGCGATCTCGCTGCGGAACTCGATCCGCCGCGTCACCGCCTGGCCGGCCTGGTTGTCCGCGATGAAGTCGAACTTCACATAGTTGTCGTCGTCGGCCTGCACGAGCAGACCGGCCTGCTGGTACTGCTCGTTCAGCAGGCTGCCGTCGACCTTCGTCTCCAGGGTCCAGTCACCCGAGGGCGCGGTCTGGAGGATGAAGTTCTTCGGCCCGGTGTTGTCGGTGCCGTAGATGTCACCGTTGGGCACGTCGATCCGCAGCGCGCCATCGGTCACCCGGTAGCCGTTGGGGTCCTCCCGCAGGATCGCGTCCCACCGGCACTTGTCCAGCGTGCTGCCGGTGAACTCGTCCGACGGCTCGACCGGGCCGGCCGGAGCGTCCGGCGTGACCACGAACGAGTCGAACGCCGCGTCCACCACGGGCGCCTCGGTGCCTCCGTTGAGCGCGAAGACCCCGATCCGCGGGTTGGTGATGCCGGCGAGCGCGGCCGAGCGGCCGACCGGGGTGAACGTCTGCCCGTCGCCCGAAACCGCGGCGGTCAGGTTCGTCCCGTCGCTGGTGATCCGCAGGTACACGGTGTCACCCGCCGGCGCGTCAGCGGCGTCGGCAGCGTCGTTACGCGGCGTCGCGGCCGTCTCGGAGATGAACTCCACCCGACGGCTGCCGTTGTACAGCAGGTCCACCTTGGCGTAGTTGTCGTCGTCGCCGTACACCAGCAGGCCCGCCTGCTGGTAGTTGGCCGTCACCGGAAGCGTGACCTTGGTGGTCATCTCCCAGGCACCCGTCGGCGCCGCCTGGAGCACCAGGTTGGTGGCGTCGTTGCGAGCGCCGTAGAGGTCACCCACCGAGGTGGGCAGCTTCAGCGCGCCGCCACTGAGGGAGTAGAGCTGGTTCTCCCGGACCACGCTGGTCCACCGGCCCTTGTCCAACGTGTTGCCGTTGAAGTCGTCCGAACGCGCCCCGAAGCAGGACGTGTCCGGCGCGGTCACCCGCACCGGCACCGTTGCGTACGACTTGGCACCCTTGCTGTCGGTCACCGTGAGGGTGGCCGTGAAGGTGCCGACGCTGGTGTACGTGTGGCTGGCGTCCAGGGTGGACGCCGTACCGCCGTCACCGAAGTCCCAGGCGTACGTCAGCGGGGTGTCGCCCTCGGCGTCGGTGGCCGTGCCGTCGAAGGCGACGGTGACCGGCGCGGTACCGGTGGTCGGGGTCGCGGTGGCGGTGACCACCGGCGGCCCGTTCTCGGTGACGCCGCGACCGACGAAGTCCATCCAGTTGACGTTGAACAGCGAACCCGTTCCGCCGTTCGGGTCGCGGGCCACGAAGTACAGCGAGCCGCTCGCGGCACCGGTGACCGGCGCGCTCACGTCCGTGTACGTCTGCCACGCTCCGGTCGTCGGAACGGTGGCCGTGGCCACGATCGGTCCGTCGACCGCACCGGCGTGGACCTCGATCCGACCGCCGGCGGCGGCGGATGCGGCCCGGAACCGGATCTCGGTGATGTTGGTGAGGTTCGCCGGAACGAGCGACCACCAGTCGCCGTCCTCGATGAACGCGATGCTCTGGCCGCCACCGGCGGTGTCGGTCGCGGCCTCCCGCTGCACGCCGGCGTCTCCACCGCCGGTGCTGCCCGCAACCCGTCCGGTGGCCGTGAAGTACTCGGCCTGCTTCTGCTTCGGCTGCAGGATCTCGATCTGCCGGCCGGTGAGCGCGCCGGACCCGCCAGCCCCACCCTTGTCGGTGTACGTGGCCTCGAAGACCGCGAACACGTTGGCCTCGGCGCCGTGCCCGGAGGCGAGCGACGTCTGGACCGTGCCGGTGCAGCCGGTGTGCTGCTCCAGCGGGTGGGCGTGCTCGTCGTGACCGAGCAGCACCTGGAGGTTCACCTTGGTGCAGTCGATCTGCCCGTCCTCGGGGTCGGTCACCGTGACCGTGTAACGGACCTGGTCACCCCAGTTGAAGAAGCCACCGTCCGGCGGGAAGTCGATCTTCACCGTCGGTGCGGTGTTGCCCACGGTGACCGGCA
This sequence comes from Micromonospora sp. NPDC005172, assembly GCF_040608555.1. NCBI lineage: Bacteria > Bacillati > Actinomycetota > Actinomycetes > Micromonosporales > Micromonosporaceae > Micromonospora > Micromonospora sp. NPDC005172. The sequence continues at coordinate 11,811 of NZ_JBEXIL010000040.1, read as the reverse complement.
CGTTGGCGACCGCGGTGCGGCCCTTCGGGTTGGTCACGGTGAGCTGGGCGGTGTAGTTGCCCGCCGTGGCGTACGTGTGCGTCGGGTTGGCCTCGGTGGAGGTCTGCCCGTCGCCGAACGTCCACGCGTAGGTGAGCGCGCCGCCGTCCGGGTCCCGGGAGCCGGCGCTGGAGAACGTCACCGTCAACGGCGCCGGACCCGAGGTCGGGTTGGCGGTCGCCGCCGCGATCGGCGCACGGTCACCGGCGGTGTAGTCGATCCGGTAGACCCCGGAGTCGTCGTTGTTACCGCCGAAGCCGCTACCCCACTCGATCAGGTACAGCGCGCCGTCCGGACCGAACTCGAAGTCCATCGGGCGGATCATCGACATGCCGGGGAGGAGCTGGTTGATGTCCACCAACGACTTGCCGTCGGCGGTCATCTGCATCGTGTACATCTTGTTCTGGTTCCACTCGCCGAGCAGCGCCTTGCCGTCGAAGTAGGCCGGCCACTTGCGGGTCGAGTTGAGGTTGGCGTCGTACCGGTAGGCCGGACCGCCCATCGGGGCGCCACCGCCGCCGATCTCCGGGTACCGCGCGTCACCGGCGTAGCCGTAGTCGACGGTGGCCGGAACGACCGGCGGGAGGTTGGTCAGGCCCGTGTTGTTGGGCGAGTTGTTGACCGGCGCGGCGCAGTCGAACTTCGGACCACTCGGACCGGACGGGAACGTGTAGTCGTTGTACGCCTCGTTCGTGCCCGTGCAGTACGGCCAGCCGTAGTTGCCGGGGGTCACGACGTTCCACTCGACCAGGCCACGAGGGCCCCGGTTCGGGTTGTCCGCGTTGGCGTCCGGCCCGTAGTCCCCGACGTACAGCGTGTCGGTCTTCGGGTCGGTGCCGATCCGGAACGGGTTCCGAAAGCCCATCGCGTAGATCTCGGGACGGGTCTTCTCGGTGCCCGGGGCGAAGAGGTTGCCGGACGGAACCGTGTACGTCCCGTTGTCCTCCGGGTGGATCCGGATCACCTTGCCGCGCAGGTCGTTCGTGTTGGCCGAGGTGCGCTGCGAGTCGTAGTCCTGGCGACCCGCCCGCTCGTCGAGCGGCGCGTACGCGTTGGACTCGAACGGGTTGGTGTTGTCACCGGTGGCCAGGTAGAGGTTGCCGGCGCTGTCGAACGTCATGCTGCCGCCCGCGTGGCAGCAGGTGTTGCGCTGGGTGTCGACCCGCAGCACCTGCTTCTCGCTCGCCAGGTCGATGGTGTCGCCGGTCACCGTGAACCGGGACAGCAGGTTGCGCGTGACGTTGTCGTTCGGGGCGTAGTACAGGTACACCCACTTGTTGGTGGCGAAGTCCGGGTCGAGCCGGATGCCGATCAGTCCGTCCTCGTTGCCGGTGAAGACGTCCAGGTCGACGGCGGTGACGGTGTTGCCGGTGTCCGGCTTGATGATCTGGACCCGACCGTCGCGCTCGATGTAGAAGACCCGCCCGTCGGGGGCGATGTCCAGCTCCATCGGGTTGCTGGTGTTGCTGTCCAGCGTGACCTTCTCGAAGCTGGAGGTCTTCGACGCGCCACAGTCGGCGTCGACCACGCCGGCCGCCGTCTGGATGCCACCGAGCAGGTGCTTGAGGAACTCGGGCTCGGCGTACGACTCACGGGTGTGCCCGCCGCCGGTGTACCAGGAGCGGCCACCGTCGAAGTCCTGACACCACGCCGTCGGGTGGTCGGCGCCCATCGCGCCGGCGCCCGGGGTGTAGCTCTTTTCGTCCAGGCTGGCCAGGACGTGCACGTCCGACCGGGGGTTGGTCTGGAAGTTGTACCACTCGTCGAACCGGGACCAGCGCTCCGGCAGTCCGGTGGTGGACGGGTGGGCCGGGTCCTCCACCTTGACGGTGGCCTGCTGGTTCTGCGGGTGGTTGGCGAAGTACGCGCCGACCAGGTCGCCGTACCAGGCCCAGCTGTACTCGGTGTCCGAGGCGGCGTGGACGCCGACGTAACCGCCGCCGGCCTTCACGTACCGCTCGAAGGCCGCCTGCTGGTCGGCGTTCAGGACGTCACCGGTGGTGGAGAGCCAGATCACAGCCTTGTACTTGGCGAGGTTGGCGTCGCTGAACGCGGCACCGTCCTCGGTGGTGTCCACCGTGAAGCCGTTGGTGGCACCGAGTTGCTGGATGGCGGCGATGCCGGTGGGGATGGCGTCGTGCCGGAAACCGGCGGTCTTCGAGAAGACCAGGACGGAGTAGGGGTCGGCCGCTGCGGCCTTCGCTGCCTTCGGTGGTGTCTTCTGCACCACCTTGGAGAAGGGAGTCGCGGCTTGCGCGTCTCGCGGTGGGACCTGCGCTGCGACCGGAGCCGCCTGCGCCGGAGACCCGATCAGGGCCGTCGACGCGAGCGCGAGGGACAACAGGGTAGCGGTGAGTGGTACGGGGGCACGACGAGAACGGGACACGCCGCCTCCAATGTCGCGGTGGACAGGACTCGCGGGGCCGGCTCGCCGAAGACCGTCCCAGATGGAGCCGGTGGAGACGCCGTGCCAGGGCGTCCACGCCGGCATTTTGTCGATTCGCTGAACAAATTAGTTCTGCTGCATCGATGTCCGGCAAGATGCCGGCGGGTAACGGTTCTGCAACGGCGGGCGACATTCCGAACAGGACCGGAGAAAGTACCCCGATCGATCTCTCGCGCCGCGGCGGCGGGCTCTCCCTTGGCAGGGGAGGCGATGTGTCGTACGGTGACACGCAAGTAACCCACGGGAGCCCGGTGTACCGGGCTGAGAGGGGGGCTGACAGCCCCCGACCGTCGAACCTGATCCGGGTAATGCCGGCGCAGGGAGGAGCGTTGCCGTGCCGTCCCTCGGCCGACTGCATCTGATCACCGACACCCGACCCGGGCGCGATCCACTCACCGTGGTCCGGGCCGCCCTCGCGGCGGCCCGCGCCGACCTCGTCGTGCAGGTCCGGGTGGAGGACTCCGCCACCGACCGCGAGGCGTACGACCTGGCCGCCCGGGTGCTGGCGCTGTGCGCGCCGTACGGCGCGACGTGCCTGGTCAACGACCGGCTGCACGTGGCGCTCGCGGTGGGCGCCGCCGGTGGCCACGTCGGCGCCGACGACCTACCGGTCGCCGCGGCCCGGCACGTGCTCGGCGCAACCGGCGTGCTGGGCGCCACCGCCCGCGAGCCGAGGACCGCGATCGAGGCCGTCGTCGCCGGGGCCAACTACCTGGGCGTCGGCCCGTGCCACGCCACGAGCACCAAGGTCGGTCTGCCCGACCCCATCGGGACCGTCGGGATACGCGACGTCGCCGACGCCGTCGACGTGCCGGTCATCGCGATCGGCGGGGTGACCGCCGACCGGGTGCCGGCGCTCCGGACCGCCGGGGCGTACGGGGTGGCGGTGGTCGGGGCGATCTGCTCGGCCGCCGACCCCGCTCGGGCGACCGCCGAACTGCTGCGGGCGCTGGCGTGACGCGTACCGAGGTGGCGGTGGTGGGCGGGGGCCCGATCGGGCTGGCCGTCGCGTGGCGCTGCGCCAGCCGGGGCCTGCGCGTCGAGGTACACGACGCGGCACCCGGATCGGGGGCGTCGGGCGTCGCCGCCGGGATGCTCTCTCCGGTCGCCGAGGCGTACTTCGGTGAGCGTGGGCTGACCGAGCTGCTGGTGGCCTCCGCCGCCCGTTGGCCCACGTTCGCCGCCGAGCTGACCGAGGACAGCGGCACCCTCATCGGCTACCGGACCGAGGGCACGCTGATGGTCGGGCTGACCGGTGACGACCTGGCCGAGGCCCGCCGGCTCTGGGCGTACCAACAGGGTCTTGGTCTGCCGGTGACGCCGCTGCGCCCCACCGAGCTGCGCGACCGCGAGCCGGCGCTCGCCCCGCGGGTGCGCGGCGGCGCGCTCGCGCCCACCGACCACCAGGTCGATCCCCGGCTGCTGGTACCGGCGCTGCGCACGGCCGCGCGGCGGGCCGGCGCGGCGTTCGTGCCGCGACCGGTCCGGCGGCTGTCCGACGTGGACGCGAGGGTCACCGTGGTCGCGGCCGGCTGCGGTGCCGCCGCCCTCACCGGACTGCCCGTGCGGCCGGTGAAGGGCCAGATCCTGCGGCTGCGTGCGCCCGGCGGCGTCGCGCCGGGCTTCCGGCACGTGATCCGGGGGTACGCCGACGGCGAGCACGTCTACCTGGTGCCCCGCACCGACGGCGAGGTGGTGCTCGGGGCGACGGTCGAGGAGCGGTCGGACACCACAGTCACCGCCGGCGCGGTGCAGCGACTGCTGCGCGCCGGTGTCGACCTGCTACCCGAGCTGGCCGAGTACGACCTGGTGGAGGCCGTCGCCGGTCTGCGGCCCGGCACCCCGGACAACGCGCCGATCCTGGGGCCGCTGCCCGGCCGGCCGGACGTGCTCGCCGCCACGGGACACCACCGGCACGGCATCGTGCTCACCCCGGTCACCGCCGAGGCGATCACCGACCTGGTGCTCACCGGAGTGCCCGACCCGCTGCTCACCGGGTTCGGTGCCGACCGGTTCGCCGGCCCGATGCGCGGTTTCGAGGAGGAGTGATGAAGTTGACGGTGAACGGGACCGGGCGCACTGTCCCCGGCGGCGCGTCGGTGGCCGATCTGGTCGGTGACGTCGCGCCGCACCAGCGTGGCGTCGCGGTCGCGGTCAACGGCGAGGTGGTGCCCCGGACCGGCTGGCCGGTCACGGAGCTGCACGACGGCGACCGCGTCGAAGTGCTCACCGCCGCGCAGGGCGGGTGAGCGGCGTGCCGTTCGAACTGGGTGGGGCGACGTTCGGCTCGCGGCTGATCCTGGGCACCGGTGGGGCCGCGAACCTGCACGTACTGGAACAGGCGATCCGGGCGTCCGGTACGGAGCTGGTCACGCTGGCGCTGCGCCGGGTGGACACCGCGCCGGGCACCGGGGGAGGGCTGCTGGAACTGCTGGACCGGTGCGGGGTACGGCTGCTGCCGAACACCGCCGGCTGCCACACCGCGACCGAGGCGGTGAAGGTGGCCCGGCTGGCGCGCGACGCGTTCGACACCGACTGGGTGAAGTTGGAGGTCATCGGCGACGAGCGGACGCTGCTGCCCGACGGGGTGGAGCTGCTCCGCGCCGCCGAGGAACTCGTCGCGGACGGCTTCACGGTGCTGCCGTACACCAGTGACGACCCGGTGCTCGCCCGCCGCCTCGCGGACGTGGGCTGCGCTGCGGTGATGCCCGCCGGCGCGCCGATCGGTTCGGGGCTCGGCATCGGCAACCCGCACCACATCCGGCTGATCCGGCAGAGCGTGGACGTGCCGGTGATCCTCGACGCCGGCATCGGCACCGCGTCCGACGCGGCGCTGGCCATGGAGCTGGGCTGCGACGCGGTCCTGCTGGCCAGCGCGGTCACCCGGGCCGCCGACCCGGTGGCGATGGCGACGGCGATGCGGTACGCCGTCGAGGCCGGACGCCTCGCCGCGGGCGCGGGCCGGATCGCCCGGCGTTTCCACGCCCTGCCCTCCACTCCCGACGAGGGAAGACCGGACCTGTGACGGGGTTGGTGCCGCCGGGGGTCGTCCTGTTGACCGACCGGCTGGTCGCCACGGGCGGTCTCGAACGTGTCGTGGCGGGGGCGGTCGCCGGGGGAGTGCGTTGGGTCGTGCTGCGGGAGAAGGACCTGCCCCGCGCCGAACGCGCCGCTCTCGCCGTCGACCTGCGCGCGATCCTCGCCGACGTCGGCGGGACCCTCGTCGTGGCCGGCCCGGACCCGTTGGGCGGCGACGCCGTCCACCTGCCGGCCGCCGGCCCGTACCCGCCGCCGGCCCACCGCCTTGTCGGCCGCTCCTGCCACAACGAGACCGAACTGAACCGCCTGACCACCGAGCACTACGCCACAATCTCCCCGATCTGGCCCACCCGGACAAAGCCCGGCTACGGCCCACCCCTGGAAGTCGCCGGCCTGCGCGCGCTCGTCGCGGCCAGCCCGGTGCCCGTCCTAGCGCTCGGGGGGGTGGAGACCCCGGAACAGGTAACGGCCTGCGTCGAGGCAGGAGCCGCAGGAGTAGCCGTGCTCGGAGCACTCATGCGAGCAGAGAACCCCCAAGAAGCAGCCCGCCGACTGAGCAGAGCCTTCCAAGAGGCGATCACCCAGGAGGTTCAAAGAAGCCGGCATGGGCGCACGGAGGTCCCGCAGCCCCAAAGCGCAACCAAAGAGGAAAGATGACCCCGACGACAACCCTGACCATCGCCGGCTCCGACTCCGGCGGCGGCGCCGGAATCCAGGCGGACCTCAAGGTCTTCGCGGCGCTCGGCGCGTACGGCACGAGTGTCCTGACAGCGGTCACCGCGCAGAACACCCGGGGTGTCGACGCCGTCCTGCCGCTGCCGCCGCGCACGGTCGCGGAGCAGTTGGACAGCGTGCTCGTCGACTTCACCGTGGGCGCGGTCAAGACGGGGATGCTCGGCACGCCGGCCGTCGCCGACGTGGTGGCCCAGGCCGCCCGGGACGGCCGGTTGCCCCAGCTCGTCGTCGATCCGGTGCTGGTCGCCACGAGCGGCCACCGGCTGGGCGTGGTGGGCGCGGTGGAGCGGCTGCTCCCGTACGCGCGGGTGGCGACGCCGAACTGCGCGGAGGCCGCGGCCATCACCGGACGCGGCGTGGACGACGTGCCCGCGATGGTCGTGGCCGCCGAGGCCCTGGCCGCCGGCGGTCCGGAGTACGTGGTCGTCACCGGTGGTGACGTGGGTGGGGACGAGGCGGTCGACGTGCTGTGCGGCGGTGGTGTCACCACCCTGCTGCGCGCGCCCCGGGTGGACACCCGGCACACCCACGGCACCGGTTGCTCGTTCTCGGCGGCCATCGCCGTGCGGCTCGCGCTGGGCGATCCGGTGCCGGCGGCCGTGCAGGTCGCCAAGGAGTACGTGTTCCGCGCGCTGACCGGCGGGCGGAGTTGGGAGCTGGGCGCGGGGCGCGGACCGCTGGATCACTTCGGCTGGTCCGCCTGATCACCAGGGAGGTTGTCATGCAGGCACGAGGCAAGGTGTACGTCGAGGGTTCGCGGCCGGATGTGCGGGTGCCGTTCGCGGAGGTGGCGCTGACCGGCGACCATCCGCCGGTGCGGCTCTACGACACGTCCGGCCCGGGATCGGACCCGCAGGTGGGGTTGCCACCGCTGCGCGGCCCGTGGATAGCCGAGCGGGGTGACGTGGCGCCGGTGCGGGGCGCGGGGACGCCGTTGGCCGGGATGGACGGTCGTCGTCCGACGCAGCTCGCGTACGCGCGGGCCGGCGTGGTGACGCCGGAGATGGAGTTCGTGGCGATCCGGGAGAACGTCGACCCGGAGCTGGTGCGGGCCGAGATCGCCGCCGGTCGGGCGGTGCTGCCGCTCAACGTGAACCACCCGGAGTGCGAGCCGGCGATCATCGGGAAGGCGTTCCTGGTCAAGGTGAACGCCAACATCGGCACCTCGGCGGTCAGCTCGTCGGTGGCCGAGGAGGTCGAGAAGTTGACCTGGGCCACCCGCTGGGGCGCGGACACGGTGATGGACCTGTCCACCGGCAAGCGGATCCACGAGACCCGCGAGGCGATCGTGCGGAACTCGCCGGTGCCGATCGGGACGGTGCCGATCTACCAGGCGTTGGAGAAGGTCGGCGGCGACCCGGTGAAGTTGAGCTGGGAGGTGTTCCGGGACACCGTCATCGAGCAGGCCGAGCAGGGCGTCGACTACATGACGGTGCACGCCGGGGTGCTGCTGCCGTACGTGCCGTTGGCCGTGGACCGGGTCACCGGGATCGTCTCCCGGGGTGGCTCGATCATGGCGGCCTGGTGCCTGGCGCACCACGAGGAGAACTTCCTCTACACCAACTTCGCCGAGCTGTGCGCGATCCTTGCCCGCTACGACGTGACGTTCTCGCTCGGCGACGGGCTGCGGCCCGGCTCGATCGCGGACGCCAACGACGAGGCGCAGTTCGCCGAACTGCGCACCCTCGGCGAGTTGACGACTGTCGCCTGGGAGCACGACGTCCAGGTGATGATCGAGGGCCCGGGCCACGTGCCCATGCACAAGATCAAGGAGAACGTGGACCTCCAGCAGGAGTGGTGCCACGAGGCCCCGTTCTACACGCTCGGGCCGTTGACCACCGACATCGCGCCCGCGTACGACCACATCACCTCCGCCATCGGCGCGGCGATGATCGGCATGTTCGGCACCGCCATGCTCTGCTACGTCACTCCGAAGGAGCACCTCGGCCTGCCGGACCGCGACGACGTGAAGGCCGGCGTGATCGCGTACAAGATCGCGGCGCACGCGGCCGATCTGGCCAAGGGTCACCCTGGCGCGCAGGAGTGGGATGACGCGTTGTCGAAGGCGCGGTTCGAGTTCCGCTGGGAGGACCAGTTCAACCTCTCGCTGGACCCGGAGACCGCTCGGTCGTACCACGACGCGACCCTGCCCGCCGAGCCGGCGAAGACGGCGCACTTCTGCTCGATGTGCGGTCCGAAGTTCTGCTCCATGAAGATCACGCAGGAGCTGAAGGAGTACGCGGCCCGTGGCATGAAGGACAAGTCGGAGGAGTTCGTCTCCGGCGGCGGAAAGGTCTACCTACCGCTGGCCTGACGGAGCGGCCGCTTCGGCCTGGTCAACTCTGGTTCCGGGAAGTCGGGGTGTCCTGGCCGGCAGGAAGGCCCGGATTCTCGGAACCAGAGTCAATCAAGCTGGTCGTTCACTCGCGGTGGTGACGGCCGGTGGAGCGCAGCGAGCGACGGCCGTTCTCCGGCTCGGGTTCGTTGTCGGTGACCGGCTTGCTGAGGCCGGCGACCCAGTCGACGAACTCCTCGTCCTGCGCGGGCAGCGGCTCCGCCGCGTCGGGCGCGGGCCGACTCTCTTCGTCGGCCCGCACCCGGTTACGCCGGAAGAGGCCGCCGAGCCGCCCCCGCCGGGAGGACTGCCGCCCGTCGTCGGTGGACGCCCGCGCGGGATCGTCCGCCGGCTCGACACTGTCGGCGGTGGTGGACGCGCCGCCCTGCTCCGGTACGACCGGGGTGATCGACGGCGGCACGATGGACCTCGCCAGGGCGGCCATCGCGCTGGCCTGGTCGGTCCGGCCGGTCCTGCCGAGGGGCTGGCCCGGCGTGCTGACGGCTGGTCCGGTGGTGTCGGCGGTCGTGGCGGGCGATGCGCTTCCCTCGGGCGCGCTGGTGTTGTGGTCCGGCGTACCGGTGCTCTGATCCGGTGTTCTGGCGCGGCGGGTGGTGTCGAAGGCGTCCCAGGTGGGCACGCGGCTCAGGTCGGGCAGGGGTGCCCGGTGCCGGAAGCGGGGCGTCCAGTCGGTCGAGTCCTCGGCGCTCGCGGGCGTGTCCGCGGTCGGCGGTTCCGGGTCGGTCGACGCCGTGGCCCAGGACGGGGTGGCCGACCAGGCGGGAGCCGCCGGCGTCCACCGGTCGCCCCCCGCGTCGCCGGCAGTGGGCTCGCCGAACAGCGACGTGCCGGCGCGGCCCTCGGTCGTCGCCTGTTCGGTGCGGCGGCCCACCCTGGACTTCGTGACCGGCGTGGAACCTTCGGCGGTCTCGGCGAGCCGGCTCGCATCCTCTTCGGCGGTCTGGGCCTGCGAGTCGGTTCCGGCAATCCGTGCCGCTTCGCCAGGCTCGGCGCTTCCACTCTCGGCGGAGGGGCGCGGCGTGTCCTGGTCGAGCGGCCTATCGGTGTCGACGCCTGTCACGTCGGCGCTCTTGCCGGCGCGGGTCGTCCGCTTGGCGCGTCCGCCGGTCGCTCCCTCGGTGCTCGTCCCGGTGGGTGCCGTTCCGGCCGTGGCCGTCGCGCTGGCGCTCGTCTCGGTGGGTGCTGTTCCGGTCGGTGCTGTTCCGGTGGCTGCGGCCGTGCCGTCGTCGGCGGCGGTTGTCGAGGTGGCGGCCGGGACGGACTTCGGCTTGCGCGCGCGACGCGGCTTGGGCGGGGACGCGTCGGCGGCCCGGTCGCCCGCGCTGTCCGCGCTCGACGTGCCTGCCACGTCCACGACCTGCGGATCCGTGCTTCGCATGCTCGGCGTGCCCGCGTTGGCCGCGACCGGCTCGCCGGTGCCGCCCGTGCTCGGCGTGCCCGTGCTCGGCGTGCCCGTGCTCGGCGTGCCCGTGCTCGGCGTGCCCGTGCTCGGCGTGCCCGTGCTCGGCGTGCGGGCGCTGGCCGTGGTCGGAGTGACGGTGGTGCCCGCGACCGGAGTGCCGGTCGCACCGGAGCTGTCCGTGGTGAGCGGAGCATCGGTGGCGAGCGGGGCCACGGTGCCGCTGATCGTCGTGCGGTCGCTGCCCGGCGCGTTGCGGCCAGGCGTGTCGCTGTTACTCGCGCTGTCGCCCACCGCGTCGGGCGTCGGGCTGACGGCTGTCGTCCCGGCCGTGGGGGGCTTCGCAACGGCACGGACCGGGTCGGCGGCACCGGCGGTCGCGTCCTCGTCGTGACTCGACGGCTGCCGCCCGGCGGTGAACTCGCCGGTCGGGTCGGTCAGCCAGGAGGCGCGGGGCGGCGTGGGGTCGTGCCGCCCGCTGGCGGCGGACGCGTCCCGGGTCGCGGCGTCCCCTGCCGACTCGGCGGTGTCGGACCGCTGGCGGGGGCCGGCGGGTCGAGGGGCCTGGCCCGGGCGCGTCGCCTCGGCGGGGACCGGGCCGTGCTGGCCGCTCGCGGTGGCAGACGGCCAGTCCCAGTGGGCGGGGACGGTGCGTACACCGGGGGTGTCGTCACCGGCGCGCGGACCCGGAGCCGTCTCGACCAGCTGTCCGCCGGCGTGCCCGGAGTGGTCCTCGGTTCGATCCGTCGACGTCACCGGCTCGCTGCCCGGCAGCGTCGGGCCGGCGGGCAGCGGGCGCAGGATGTCGGTCGGCGTGATCGCCTCGGAGTCGGCGGCGCGGACGCCGAGAGGCCAGCGCAGCAGGGCGGCGGCCGTCGCGCCGAGGGCGCCAGCGAGGACCGCGATCAGCGCTGCGTAGTAGGGGGTCGTCTGGTAGCGGTCGACGGCGTCGCCAGGGCCCGCGGCCAGGTACGCGAATGCCACCAGCACCGGACCGGCCACCCCGGTCGCCGCGCTGATCAGCGGGACCTGGCCGCGCCAGCGGGCCAGTCCGGCGGTCGCCGCTCCCGCGAGCAGCGCCACGATCGGCAGCAGGAGCAGCGCCAGGCTCTGCGCGGCGGCGGCGTCCAACCAGTTCGGTTCGAGTACGCCGAGTCGGACCGTGGGCAGCGGACCGGTCGTGCCGAGCGACGGCAGGACGGAGATCAACGCCAGCAGCCAGATCGTCCCCGCCACGGCCGCCATGTTCCAGCCCAGTCCCGGTCGGAGCAGTACGGCGATGGCCGCCCCCGCTCCGACGACCGCCCCGAGGATGGCGCAGATGCCGACCGCCCAGACCGGGTCCACCGAGATCAACTCGGCGGCTCGGGCGGGCTGCATGCAGAGCGGGGCGACGGCTGTCGCGCCGAGCGCGGCGGCGCCACCGATGGCCAGGTGCCGGCCGGTGCTGGCCGGCGGGGTGTCCCGGCGGGCCAGACGTCCGGTCAGGACGGCGCCGGCGACGGCGGCGTTCGCGGCGAACCAGCCCACCCAGACGAGCTGGGCCGGCCACTGGTTGACGGTCGAGCCGGTGAAGGCGCCGGTGAGCCGGACGATGCCGAAGCCGTACGCGACGCCGAGTTGGCCGGCTCCGGCCAGCACGCTCACCCCGAGCGCGGTGAGCAGCAGTCTGCCCCAGGTCCGATAGGCCATGTCCGGCACGTTACGCACCTGGTACACCCGATCGCCACCGGCGCGCCGCGCGGCGCGCCGGTGGCGATCGGCGGGTCTACTTGAGTTCGACCAGTCAGATCGGAA